>NZ_URNN01000061.1 GCF_900549175.1 uncultured Prevotella sp.
TTCTGATGTCCCCAAAAAGCTGATGCTACAACTTGATGGACACGAATGTTTGAAGCAAAAAACATATATCCATTGGCTTCATTTTTTTCGCCAAAAGTCCATTTGTTATCCAAAGGTCTTATTCGACAAGCTTTTTTAGGATGCCTCATAATAGCACCATTATCCCGTACAGAATATGTTTCTCCTTTATATTCGCAAGAAACTTCAACCTTGAAATTGTTTATGTCAATCATAACAGACTAATTAAGGTCAACAAAATCTATTTTCTTTCCTAAGACGGCAGCTATTTTAGACAAAATATCAAGCCCTACTGAATACTTTCCATTTTCAATACGGCTGAGATTAGCGGCATCAATGCCAGCAAGTCTTGCCAAGTCACGAGCTTCCATACCTCTGTCTTCACGTATCTGACGAATTCGCTCACCGATACGTGCTCGATCCTTATGGCGTGTACCAGTACTAATGCCTAAAATTCCACCACCAATGGCAAATTGTACAGATTCTCGCCAAATAGAATTTGTCATTTCCTCTTTATCATCGGAAAAGTTTTTATCAAACAAGACTTCCAACCAATGAAGTTCGTGATCTTGGGTTTCTTTACTTGTGTATGCACCTATTTGGCACAAGACCGTGAAAACTTCTCCATCGGGAGCTATTACTTCGACCTCATTTCGGCTAATAATCTGGGCTGATGATTGTGTCGGAATTTCCAAAAAAGAATGTTGTCCTTTATCTGTCATAATCGTTTTTACCGTATTTTAAGTGTTGTCGCCACTTTTAATGATTACTAAATACAGGTGCAAAGGTAATCGTAATTGGCAAATATGCCAATCACTTTCCACGCTTTCTGTATTTCTTTTATGAAAAATTACTTTTTAAGTCGAAATTAGTGGCAAATGGAACTTCAACCAGCCTCTTTGTGATCTTTCCGGGAACAATTCACACATCAATAACAAAGCTGGCGTTGTTGCTCAATCGCTTACATAGACAATACAACACATGGCGAGAAGTAATTCGGTTGTTTCCAGATCAAATATTAGAAAACTACTATACATTATTTTTTTTGTTTTGATTTTGCGGGGGATAAAATAGTACTTTATCGAAAACGGGAAAAAGGACAGGTTTTGAAGAAAGAACCCCGTTCGGGTGGAACGGGGTAGGTGTTTTCATCTTGTGATATTTTTAATTACGATATTCCAATCTGATTAGCAGTAATCATCTATGCAATCATCACCAGTCCATTCTTTTCCCTGAAAGAGTGTTATTGCCTTTAAAGCACCATTCTCTTCAAAAAAAGAACCTCCATTCTTGTGAATATACTTATCGTCCAATAGATATACATAGGTAATATACCATTGTTTCAGCCCTTCAGGATTATGGGTTGCAACACAGAGTAGTTGCCTGTCATCTGATATAGCAAATTCTATAATGGTATTTATTCCATAGCTGTTATTTGAAAATGCTTTTCCTTTTTTCAATGATGAATAATAGACCTCCAAGGATAGTGTATTTGTGGGACACAACGGAAATTCCGTTGGTGTTTTCCAATCTTCTTGCATAGCATTGGAAGTTAATGACTCTGTTAGTGATGGCAACAGTACTTCTTCTTGCTCATAAACGTGTGGTATTTGTGTAGATAATTGTGGCCATTCCTGACGAATGTTACTTTGTTTCACAGGCTGATATTCTTTGTATATCCATTCACCGATACCATTGCCTTGCGGAACACCTGTAAATTCTGTATCTTCTTGATTCCATCTTTCTAAATTGGCCTTACATTTGGCGGCTTCCTCTTCAGACACGGTGCGCATCCACTTGAAATTGGGGTCTGCAGAACTATCTCCCAACAAGGTTGGATTTTCAAGAAATGCAGCTACACTACCACATCTATTGATAATTCTTCGGCGAGTTATCGTGTTGTTCAATGCGTTTTCAAGCTTTGTTACCCAATGGAGGTTTTCTGCCCTATTATTGCATCTGTTAGTATCCTTATGGTCAACTACCATCCCTTCCGCTTTCTGATGTCCCCAAAAAGCTGATGCTACAACTTGATGGACACGAATGTTTGAAGTAAAGAACATATATCCATTGTCTTCATTCTTTGTGCCAAAAGTCCACTTGTTATCTAATGGTCTCATTCGATAACCTTTTTTAGGATGCCTCATTATAGCACCATTGTCCCGTACAGAATAGGTTTCTCCCTTATATTCGCAAGAAACCTCAACATTGAAATTATTTATGTCAGTCATAACAGTCTATTTAAGGTCAACAAAATCTATTTTCTTTCCTAAAACAGCTGCTATCTTAGATAAAATATCAAGCCCTACGGAATACCGTCCTTTTTCAATACGGCTGAGATTAGCGGCATCAATACCTGCAAGTCTTGCCAAATCACGGGCTTCCATACCTCTTTCCTCACGTATCTGGCGAATTCGTTCACCGATACGTGCCCTATCCTTATGGCGAGTACCTGTACTAATGCCTAAAATTCCGCCACAAATAGCAAATTGCATAGATTCTCGCCAAATTGCATTTGTCATTTCCTCTTTATCATCGGAAAAGTTTTTATCAAACAAGACTTCCAACCAATGAAGTTCGTTTTCTTGTCTTTCTTTACTTGTGTATGCACCTATTTGGCACAATACAGTGAAAACTTCTCCATCGGGAGCTATTACTTCAACTTCATTCCTGCTAATAATCTGAGCTGATGATTGCGTCGGAATTGCCTCTAAAGAATTTTGTCCTTTATCTGTCATAATCGTTTTACCGTATTTTAAGTGTTGCCGCCACCTTTGAGGATTATTAAATTCAAGTGCAAAGATAATCATAATTGGCAAATATACCAATTATCTCTCTTTCTTTCTGCACTTTTACATATAAAATTTCTCTATTTGCACAGAATTCAGTAGCAATGGTATTTAAGGCATACTCAGCGTCGAAGCTGCCTACTGGCTCTATCCCGCCGTGACGCGTGCGTTGTTTCCCAAGCGATACAGAAACAATGTCAGTCTCTCACCATTCGCATCGCCGCAGGGCAAGGGACTTTCATGCAGGATTGTGTTCTAAGCTATGCGGACCGGAGCCGCCGGCTTCTGCTTCATATTTACATAAGACTGTGAAACGTTCTGATGTTCCATATATCATAAGCACCTAACGCTTCAAGCGGGTCTTCTTTCCGTTTATCACGTATATTCCGCCGGCAATGCCACTAACGGATGTGGCATTGCAGGTGAGTTTCAAGCCTGACAGGGTATAGACCGTATATCTGTCGGGCTTACCGCCGGATATGCTTTCTATGCCTGACGTAAGGTTGTCGTAATTGATACTTTTCAGCCAGTTCTCTATAAGAGACTTGGCGTTCGACGTCTGCGAACTGCGTATCCACAGGCTCGGCGAGAGGAAGTTGCCGGCGGGAACGAGGCGGCGGACATCGGCCTCAACGCCGCTTATGCCGCTGCTCGCGCTCGACACGATAAGTCCGATGTTCTTGCCGGCCAAGTCCTTGCCATGGTGAAAGAGGAAGGTCTGCAACGGTGCGGCCATGCTGCTCCACCACAGCGGTGCGCCGATGATGATGCAGTCGTAGTCGGCAAAGTTAACGTTCACGGGGTCTATCGGCGGATAGGATGCCGCATCGCTGGGGTTGTTGCGTATGGCCGCTATCTGCGCGCTGCCTATCGCATAGTTATTGGCGGCATAATCGAGCCCCTTTTCCGCAGGTTCTATCTCCACCACGTCGGCGTCTATCTGCATTCGCAGCTCGTTCACGATGCGCTCCACGTTGTTCGTGTAGCTGTAATACACTATCAGTGTGCGGGCATTGGCGGCAAGCGTGCCTGTCAGCAATGCCATCATGAGAAACAGTTTCTTCATTTTTTTTTAAAGAGTTCTTTATAATTGACCAATATATGATGTCCATTTGCTTAATATCCTACCTGCCGTTGCTGCTCGGCGTTATAGCGGTCGCCCGTCACCGGTATTGCGGCCACGTCGTTTTCAAGCGCGAGCCAGTCGGCATCGGGGATATTGAAAGTCAGCGTATGGAGGTTCTCCACGAGGTGCGACTCCTTCGTCGTGCCGGGTATGGGCACTATCCACGGAGCCTTGTGCAGCAGCCAGCCGAGCGCCACCTGCGATAATGTCATGCCGCGGGTGCGGCCGAAGGCTTGCAGGACGGCCACGATGCGGGTGTTGGCACGTATGGCGTCGGGCTGGAAGCGAGGCAGCGTGTGGCGGTTGTCGTTAGCGGTGTCGAAGACGGTATATTCGTTGGTGCAACCGCTGAGGAAGCCGCGGTTTAGCGGACTGTAGGGCACGAAGCCGATGCCGAGCTCGCGGCATGTGTCGAGCACGCCGTTGGTCTCAACGTCACGGTGCATCAGGTGATATTCGCTCTGTATGGCCGTGAGCGGACAGACGGCGTGGGCGCGACGGATGGTGTCAGCGCTGACCTCGCACAGTCCCCAGTTCGTTGCGCAGCGGACCGTAGATTATGGCCGTGTCGAAGAGCGTCACGCCGCGGTCGACGGCCTCATGGATGAGGCGGATGCACTCCCGCCGGTCGGGCGACTGCGAGCGGTTGTAGTTCATGCCCATGCACCCGAAACCGAGTGCCGACACCTCCATGGCGGCCCGCCCCGTGCCGAGCGTACGGTATTCCACGCCGTCCTTCTTCCTCGTACTGCCGTTGCGTGCTCCCGTCAGCGCCGTTTCCGCCGCCTTCACCTTGTCGAGCGCAGGACTTACGGTAAGCGCCGCCCCGATGGCCGCCGCCGTCTTCAGAAAACCGCGTCGGCTGATTGACTTGTCATTGTTCATAGCTCTATCTTTTTGATTATTCTTGCCGGATTTCCTGCCACGACGGTCATTGGCGGCACGTCGTGCGTCACAACGCTCTGCGCACCGACTATCGAGCCGTAGCCAATCCTCACGCCGGGCAGCACCGTTGAGTTTATTCCTATCCACACCTTGTCCTCTATCACAATCGGCCGTCCGTAGGTGGCGCTGCGGTTCTCGGGGTTAAGGTCGTGGTTGATGGTTATGAAATTGCATTTCGGTCCGATGAACACACCGTCGCCTATGGTTATGCCGCCACGGCCGAAGAACGTGCAGCATTGCTGGATGAAGCATCCCTTGCCGATGGTCACGGGCTTGCCGTAGTCTATATATAAAGGTGGCAGCACGGTCGTGCTCCCGTCAAGCGGCTTGCCGGTGATTTTCTCCATAAGCTCATGCACCCGCTTCTGGTCACGCACGCTTACCGTTGCAAGTTCCTGCGCAGTCTCCATCGTATCAAAGATTTCATTTATAAGTGCCTCATATCCCGGCTCGTCCGGCGATACCATCTCGCCGCTAAGGTCTTTCTCAAAAATATCCTTCATTTGCATTGCCTGTTATTTGGTTATCTTTATTTTTATGCTTCACGCTATTGATTTCGCTATTTGGTTTCACGCTGCAAAATTAAACAAAAAGCCCCGCAACGTCTTTGTTGCGAGGCTCAATGTATTTTGCTCTCCGGCTCATTAGAATATGCTGTCATACTTTAATACATATTCCTGAAAGGCTATCTATCATTTCTTCGAGTTGAGAATTGTATATCAAACCTTCTATATACTCTTTCGGAATAGAACTAAAACCATATTTTGCTCCTAATATTGCACAGGCCACAGCGGCATTGGTGTCTGCATCTCCACCGGCATTTACCACTTTCAGCAAACCTTCTGTGAAAGAATTTGTATGCCAAAAAGCCCAAAGAGCAACAGACAAGGTTACAAGTGTATAACCCATATGTTCATCATCCATCAGATTCATGATGTCATTTTCATACCAAGCACGCTCGACATAACTTTCTATACGTCCATCATATTCCTGAGATAATCTGATGATATCCACAAAGGTCGGTATTGGCTTCCCGTAAACAATGGCATGAACCAACTCGGAGACTATTACACATGAACCTATACAACGAGGATCATAATGGGTCAGCTTGCAGATATTTTCAGCACACAGTCTAACGGATTTTGGAAAGAGTCCAACAACTGATGTACGCATAAGGCCTCCGTTAGCTGCTGATTTGTAGCGGCTCATTTTCCAAACCATTTTGGAAACCTCAAACGGCTTATCTACATAATCACCTATCATCAAGACCTTATATGTGTTTTCCCCGATGCCCATAGGCTCTCCATGTGCCCAGACACGGAAATGTCTGGCGATATTTTGGAAATTCACACCTTTATCCTCACAAACAGCACGAGTGATGCAAAGTATCATGTCGGTATCATCCGTCCAATCACCTTTTACCCATCGCTTACGGTGTCTGTCTTGGAAAATCTGATCATAATGTTGGATACCGTGAGGATATTTCCATGCCATATCCTCATCTGTCATACCTTCTGTTCCCAAGCCAAGAGCGTCTCCAACAGCTTGACCATAGATGACGCCTTTAAACCTATCTAAAATATTGTTCATTGACATTCATTCTCTTTTTGTCTCTTCTGATAAATCCAAAAGTACTTTCCAATAACCGCCTTTATCAGGACCGATGCGTTTTATAACACCCTTTTCCTGAAGAACTTTTAAATGGTATTTTACTCCATCTTCTGTTATATTCTTTATAAAAGCAGCTATTTCTACCCGACTTGCTTTAGGAGTATTATTTAGAAAATCTACGATTCTCCTTTGTAATTCACTTATTTTCTGGGTAGTGTTTCTGGGTAGTATTTTGCCCTTTTTGTGCCCTTTTCATGCCCTTTTCATGCCCTTTTCATGCTCCTCGGCATTGTTTTCTTGCTCTATCTGGTCGTTATATGGTCGCTTCTGGTCGCTTAGGATATTTTCATGCCCTTCCTCCAATACATTAGCCCATACAGTTGCTTTCATGATGAAGGCAACAAGATGATATTGCGGCTCTTTCGTGCCTGTAGCGGAGAGTTCGCGGCACATGCTGTCAACACCCTCGCCAAACTCCTTCACATATTCGTATGCCTTGAGATATTCGGCAATCTTCGGATTGCGTGAGAAGTGAGTGTGACGGATATTGTCCACGCGGACTATGCCGGGCAATTTGCCTGGAGTCTCGAACACGATACGGTCGTCGAACATCTTTATCTGTATCTCCGTGCCCTTGATGCTATAGTCCCGGTGACAAACGGAATTGACAACCATCTCCTGAATCACAAACTTAGGATATTCCCTGTCTGTCCTGAACAGCCCGTTCTCGCCCAAATAGGAATGTTCTTTCACTTGGGTTTCAAGATAGTCGATGGTTTTCTGTATTTGGTCGAGGATACGGCCTTCAAAGGTTACGTCCTTTATGACATTCATCTCACGCCCGACCTTTTCCTCCGTTCCATAATACTTAATAAGCCGAAGGCGTGCACGGGGAAAGAAATCCTGCGGACGCTTGCCGAAGAGCAATATACAGGCAGTGCTGATCTGCGGAACATCACCTTTAAAGGTCAGGAAACCTTTGTTTTCTTGCAAATATTCCATCGGCGACTTGCCGTAGCCAATCCTTTTCATATATGCCCGCACGGCATCCATGTCTACATCATCCACCGCGGCATCGTATGCCGGACTATCCTCATAATAGCGTTCTCCCTTATCGTACATCAGTTGCAGACGCTCTTCAAAAGGCAGCTTGCGCGACTTGTCGCCCACGCGCCAAAACACCTCATCCGCCTGATTGGCATGAAGACGCGGGCTTGCCGGCACATGGATAAGCAGGATGTGGTTAGCGTTGCCGTCACTATCCTTACAAGGCATGAATTCCGTGGTGACAGATACGGTGGGAACGCAAAAGTCGAAAGGAGTGCGAAGTACGTCGTTCAGATGTTCAGGATTCCGGTCAACACCCTCTATGCGCCTTGTCTTGTCGGATATCCCAACGGCAATCATTCCGCCATCGGCATTAGCCATAGCCACAATGGTGTTGGCAAGTGCCTTCGGTTCTATATGAAAGCTCTTGCAGTCGAACGTCTGCCCTTTGGGCATCTGACGTATGTCGTCGATAGTGTATCTCATATCATTCAGTCATTAAACCTTTCGGTATCAATATTGCTTTTTACTATTAAAATCACAATATTGTTATCTTATTCTGTATCTGACGTAAAATTACTGTTTTAGACCGACAATAACGAATAAAATCCCAAGAAACTGTCAAAATGAAGATAAATCCATTTACAAAGCAGATGGCAATCCTTATTCTCAACGACTTTCCTGCTTTTGCCACTCTATCAGAAAGTTATGATGGATTCACGAAAACGTCGGCGCCATGCCGTAGGTCTCCTTATACAGCTTGGAGAAATGCGACAGGTTCTTGAATCCCACGTCGAAACATATCTCCAACACCTTGCGGCCACCGCTGCGGATGAGTTCGCGGGCGGCTTCAAGTCTGCGGCGTAAGCTCACTTATCTTCTTGAAATCGCGCTTGAACGTGGCGAGGCTGCGGCCGGTGTAGTAGGCCATCTCCTCCATCGAGAGGTCGTTCATGTAGTTCTTCTCCATGAAATCCGCGATGTCTATCTTCCACGGCTCCACAAAATCGAAGAGCGAGGCATAAAGGTTCGCATCCGTCTTTAGGATGGCAAGCATGCCCTCCACCATCTTCATCCGCAGGATGTCCTCGTCGGGCGCGGCGCCGGCATCGAAATAAGGCTGCAGCGACTCAAACAGGCTGCGCACGTCGAGGCGCTCGGACGGGAAACGAACGAGAGCCTCCCGTGTCCGCTTCGCATCGAAGGGAATATCGCGGCTGTCAAGCGAACGAAAATACTCCCTGAGATATTCGCGCGAAAACTTCATCACCACCGAACGGTATGGACTGCCGTCCTTCACCCGCTTTTGCAGCCACATACGATTGTCGCGCCTCATGAAAGCGCAGTCGCCGGGATGCAGCACCGTCTTGCGGCTGCCGCAGGTTATCTCCAGCTCACCCGAATGTATATATATTAAGGTGTGGTCGCGGTTGCAATGGGCGCATCCGCGGTCGTCGGTGAAATAGCTCGCAATGAAGACATTGGAGCAGTCGAAAACATCTAATTTCTCCATAACAGAATATCGAGATTCTCCATAATAGGACTTTCTACGGCTGCAAAGTTATTGAAATAATCCGGAAACAGCTTTGTTGTACGGCTCAAATTACGCACGCACGGCACGAAAACAACCATCACTCTTGCGTCAATGGCACATTCACAAGGCAAAATCAGTAAATTCTGTAAGAACATCAGTAATCAGGATAATGAACTTCCGGTGCGGATGCCGTAACTTTGCGTGCAGAATAAAGCAACAACATACGATTATGAAAGATTTTGTTTTTAGAAACGACACACGCCTTTTCTTCCGCAACGACATCCGTGAGACGGTGGCCGAGATAGCGAAAGGACAGAAAGTGATGTTTGTATACGGCGGAGGGTCGGTCGATGGCAACGGCTGCCGCCACGATGTGATGACGGCACTTGCTGACGCGGGAATCGAGTTTGTGGAATATGGAGGCTCTTCGCGCGAGTTCGCGAAGATAGAGGAAGGCATCCGTACGGCAAAGGCAAACGGTGTGACAATGATAATCGGTGCCGGCGGGGCAAGCGTCATGGACAGTGCCAAGCTGATAGCCTTCGGAGTGTGCCATGAGAATGACCTTTGGGACTATCTGAAGGGCAAGCAGCCTTACGGGCTCGACCGTCTGCGGCTCGCGCTGATACCGACATATCCGTCGAGCGGGTCGGAGAACGGACTGGGAGCCGTGGCTGTGGACTCGCGCAACGGTGATTACGGCACGGCCTACGGAATAGCCGCCGACTACGCCATCCTGTGCCCCAAGTTTTCGCTGACGCTCGACCGTGAGATGACCGCCTATACCGGTCTTGTGACGCTTGTGCAACTCTCGGCCGGCATTCTCGGCGACAGGAACAGGATGTCCTACGATGCCGGAGTGTCGTACATAAAGAACGTGCTTGCGGCAACAAGAACCCTGCAGGCCAATCCCGATGACCTCGATGCTCGCGGCACAATTCTCATGGGTGCCTCGCTTTCCACGTCATCGCGCCTCGGCCTCGGCAAGGAGGAAGGCTATGCCTACGACATATACGAGCTGGAGTTCATCCCCGAGCAACTGTTCGGCAGCACGTACCGCCGTAGCCTGACAACCATTTTCCCGCATTTCCTCAACGCCATGGGGCGGCATCACGAAGAGGATATCCGCAGATATTTCCTCGACGTGTTCGGGTTCGACTCTTCCATAGAGGAATCGTCCCGCCGGCTGATGGAGCTGTTCGCGTCGTTCGGAATCCCGATGTTCTTCGAGGGTGGCGTGAGCCGTGAGCAGGTGACGGCCATACCATACCAAACGGAACTTGGAGACGATGAGGTGTTTGAGATGATACGGTCGACGGTAAAGGGATGACAAGACAGTAATCGTCTGATAACATCGGCAACGCCGAAATGGTGGCCGCGTGTTCATATGTGCTGGCTGTTGGCCCGCTTGATGTCCATCAGCGATATGTTCTCGTTGCGGTAGCGGGCGTGCGGATTCTTTTCGCCACGCGCCAGCAGCGGGTCATCGGGGTTGGGCGCGAAGAGAATGGCCTTCTGAGGGCAGTTCTGTATGCAGGCGAAGCAGAACTCGCAGTCGCCCTGCATCTTTACGCCCTGCGATGTAAGTCGGTAGTTGTCGCGCGGACACACGTCGGTGCACACACCGCAGTCTATGCAGGCATCCGTGACGATAAAATATTTTTCGCTCTTGAGCAGGAAACCCACTTCGGGGTCGGTGCCCGTGCGGTAGAGGAAGCCCTGATGCTGCATGCGCTCCTCTTCCGTCACCGGTTCGTGGTAGCGGCGGCGTGCGGCGAGGTCGGCGGCTATCTTCTTCAGGTTTTCGGGGATGTGCTTGTCTATCTTCATCTGCTCGTTCATGTCGAAGTTTGGCAGCCAGTTGTCCACCATTATGAGCGTGCAGATATAGTCGAAGGCGTTGCCGGCCTGCCGCGCTATGCCGTCCCATATCTCCACGGCGCTGCACTTGCGGTTGCCGTATGTAAGCACGGCAAACTTATATGCCGCCTTCAGTCTGGCTTTCTTGATGAACTGCCGCACCATGTAGGGTGGCATGTGCCCATAAATGGGGTATACGATGCCTATCTCGTCTGCCTCCAGTTCAAACCGTCCGTGCTTCATCAGCTGCGGGATGCTCAGCAGTTCGGTCTCTCCGTCGGCCGCGACCGCCAGTTCGCGCGCCACGTGCAGGCAGTTGCCCGTGCCTGTGAAATACAGTATGATGCGCTTCGTGCGCTTCTCGCCGCACGAAGTGAGCGACAGCAGTCCTGAAGATGCCATTGCGGCACCGGCCACGGCCGCACCCATGCGGCGCAGAGCCTCGCGGCGTGTCATATTCTTGTTGTTGTCCATGTTGTTTATGATGTTTTCTTATTTGATTATCTGTATGTATATGTAGTCGTTTCTGCAAAGTTATGAAATTGACCTCAAACGACTGCTATACAAATTACAGATTGTATGGCATAAATAACAGATTTTGCAGGATTCACAAATCACAGGACCGTTTGTTGTATGCCACAGGTCAGGCCAGCAATGCACCTTGTATCATTTCTTACTTTATAAACGGAATTTCCACAATAAACTCCGCGGCCGTTTTCCTCATGGTAATCTCTTTTCCATGCATTGTATATTGGTTGCGGAGATTGGTAAGTCCCATGCCGTTTTTCGTCCCGACATACGGCCTCAGTTGAAGATTGTTGGAAACGGTGATACCGTCATTTCCAATGTTGATATGAATGACAAGGGGAGATTTCATGGTGGCAGTGTTGTGCTTGATGGCGTTTTCCACCAGCATTTGCAGGCTTGCAGGAACCACCGTTCGATGTGGCTGTGTGACATTGCCGCAGATTACTACTTTCATAGTCTCACCGAAGCGGATGTGTTCAAGATATATGTAAGCCTCGGTGAAGCGCAACTCCTCTTCAAGGGATACAGTCTGGCGGTCGTGCGTGGTTAGCAGGTAGCGGTAAACTTCCGCCAGTTTTTTTGCAAAGAGATTCGTCTTGTCTGCATCATGGTAGGCAAGCGAGGCAAGCACGTTGAGGCTGTTGAACAGGAAGTGAGGGTTTACTTGATTTTTCAGAGCCTCAAACTGATAGCGCATCTTTTCCCTCTCCATCAAAGCGAGCCGCTGCCGGCTTTCCATCTGGTGTTTGCCGTAGCGGTATAGGCTGAGGAGCAGCACGATGATGGCGTTGCATAGTGTCCCGGGGATGATGCTGGACAGGAAGTCGAACCGGAAGAGGATAATGGAACATACTGTATAGACGGTGAGGCATAGCAGCATAGGAACACAAAGGGTGGCTGTAAGGAGCCGGAGCATGAACCATTCCTGAGTGTCCCTGCGGTGTAGCGGACATATAAGGATTAAATTGTCCAACCAAGCCATCAACAGGAATGCCGGAATGTTGCCCATCAGATTGCTGAGAATGACATGCCACTGGAAATCGCCGTTACCGGCAATGATGCCGAACGAGCAGAAGTATATTGAGAGAATAAGGATCGACAGGAAGAAAATCATGACTATAGTCCTGTCCGGTTTCCATTTTGGAAAAGATGTATCTATCATGAAATGTGTGGGATAAGGTTATTCCATGCCATCTGCCCACCGTAAAAATTCTTTGGCACGGCTACGGCTGACGATGATTTCGTGAGGACATTCGGGGTGGAACTGCACCGTCAGACGTCCTGCAAAATATTTGTTTATTTTCTGTATGCTGCGTATGTTGGCTATGCAGTTTCTCGATACGCGGAAGAAACTGTCACGGTCAAGCATCTGTTCTAAACGGTCAAGCTGATAACCGATGATATAGCGGCGGTCGGAAAACAAATGCAGGTAGGTGTACTTTTCTTCGCTGTAGAAGAACGCCACATCGGAAGTCGCAACCGGGCGGAAAGTATCGCCCGCCTGTACAAGGAAACGGCTTTTCCTGCCGCCAGACATAAATCTTGTCTCCAACTGCCGGAATGTCGCAGTGGCAGAGTGCAGGCAGCACCGGCGTTCAAACTTGTCCAAAGCCGCGTTCAGTTCATGTTCGCCTATCGGTTTCAGCAGATAGTCGATACTGTTCACGCGGAATGCCTCCAAAGCATACTCATCGTATGCGGTGGTGAAGATGACGGGAATCTCCATCGGACATATCTCGAATATCTCAAAGCTCACACCGTCTGACAGGCGTATGTCGATAATCATCAGGTCGACAGCCTCTTTCCTGAGCAGACATACAGCCTGCTCCACGCTTCCCGCCCATCCTGCAAACTCGTAATCAGGACGCAACTTGCGCATCATGCGGCGCAGCTCCTCGTATGCCAGGAGCTCGTCTTCCACGATAATGTATCTTGCCATATTGCTTTCTCTTTCTTTTTATAACGGGATGAATCGCTTTTTTATTTCATGGGAAAGGGCTAAAAGCCACATCGCAAGCCGGCTGAGAAATGGAACGCGGGGTTAAACCTGAGCTTGCCCCCGTCATCATCGTCGCTGAGACTTTTGAAAAAACTCTTCAGGGTCCTGTCCGTAATCGTTGACGAACGCAGCCACATGCCTCCTACGCCAGCATGAAGGCTTGTCCGTCTGAAGAGCCGGAACGAGACATCAACCCCGGAACTTATCATCACGGACGAGTACAGCTTCTGTCTGCCGTCTGTGTGAATTACTGCCGTCATGCCGTCCATCTCCATTGCCGTCAGTTCCAGCTTCACAGCATTTCCCATTTGTTTGGCCACTTGCACCTTCATCGCGTTGGCTATGTCGACGAGCACTTCATAACGCCCACCAGTCCGCCAACTCAGATATCCCATTGGCATGATTATGGGCACTCCATACGAATTGGTCAGTCCGCCTCCGAATCCGATGCTCAGATTATCGCTCAGGCGATAGGCAAAGATGAACGTCCCGCTTGCCAGCAGGTTCTGCCAGCTCACATCATCGGGTGAGGCATAAATGCCGGCGCCCAACGATGCTATCAGGCTCCACCGCTTGGATAACGGGCGCAGATGCGAGACGGTCAGGCCTGTGTTCAGCATCCTGTCGGGATTCAGTTCCTTTGCCTCGCCCTTGTTCTCCATCATGCCATATGATGCCGACAACGTAAATGCCCATGCCGTCGGCTGGTTTCTCTCGTTCATACTTCTTGACAGCGGGACGGTGTATCTCCCCGATATGCGTTGCAGGTTGCCCGAACCGTATTTGTTTCCGTCCTTATCTTTCAAAGAAGACGAGGGTATATAGTCGTAGCGGACATATCCCTGACATAGTCCCAATAGCGGGAAAGCCGCAAGCAGTGTTATCAATGATAGTTTGTAGCTCATTATCTGTTTGTTTTGAGTGAATGACGCGGCAAAGGTAGCCGGTTTTCTTCCGTATCGCAACCTGTTTCAGACGGACTGCCGGAACATAATGGACGAAATGCAATATGAAGCGGATGAATTTTAAAAGATTTTTTAGATGTAAATACCCGGTTACGATAATTATACGTATCTTTGCCGTTGGCACAAACGTTTTTAAACGGTGGCTGATACGGACATAATTTAAATGTATATATGATTTACAGAAAGACAATCGGGATATTGCTCTGCCTGCTCATGCTCGCCATGGCGACGGGCGCGAAGGCACAGTCGGCAGACATGCGTGTGGGTGAGCTGCTGAACGGCGGCAACTGGTTTGCGCTCGAAGCGGAATATCCCGCGCTTAGAGACAGCGTGCAGACATCCCTACTCAGACTCATGTCGGAGGCTCTGCTGGGCCATTACTTCAACCGTCCGGACGATACGGTGGCGTGTACAGACTCGCTGCTGCGGAACCATCAGGCCGAACTCGGGCTGGGCAACATCACGTCGATGCTGTTCGTGAAGGCAGCAGCGGAGGCTAAGAGGGGCAACCATGGCGCAGCGGCCGACATGCTCAGTGACTTCGCGGCACAGCTGAGGGCGCAGGGCGTAGAGATGGACTACACTACGATAGAGCAGGTGGCGCAGCACTACGGCAAATTCCGCACATGTCCGCCGATGAGCGCCGTGCGGCCCGCGGACGATGCCGTGATAGCGATGACGAACGACAGCATCGTGCTGAAAATTAAGAACGACACGGTACAGAGAGGCACAATGATGCGCGTACCGGTGACTGTGGGCGGAAATGAATATCGGGCTATATTCGACACTGGCGCCGGCTCAACTTTCATGTCGGCGGCATTTGCCAAAAAGGCTGGCGTAAGAGTGATTGCCGACTCACTGAGGATACAGGGCAGCGGCATGGTCTACGGACAGGTGGGTGTGGCGGACAGCATGCGGATTGGCGGCATCACGGTGAGGAACATTCCGGTGACGATTAATCCTGACACTACTCTTAACCGTGTGGAAGACATCGACTTCCTAATCGGGGCGGACATAATGGCACTGCTCGGCGAGGTGCAGATATTTCCGCACGGCGGCAGAATCGTTGTTCCGGCACAGCCAACTCCGAAGCCAGCCTCCGGAAGCAATATGTACATCGACAACATGGCGCTGATAGTGAAGGGCGGAAGCAACGGAAAGACATACGGCTTTTTCCTCGACACGGGCAACGGCACCGCAGCCCTGTCGCATAGCTTTTACGAGATGAATAAGACAGAAATTGACATGAAAGCCCGGCGGATGAAACGCCTTACGGGCGGAATTGGTGCCGTGGAGGAACGCGATGTGCTTGTTATTCCCATCTGGAACCTTTCTTTTAATGGAAAGGAAGTCAAGCTGCGGGATGTGGTGGTGTCGCTTGAAGACAGTCGGAGCGTTCCGTATGCGGGCAATATCGGCATGGCTGTCATCAATCAGTTCGACAAGGGGATCGTCAACTTCAAAGACTGCTTCGTGGTGTTCGAATAATACCTATTTTTAACACAGAGACACGGAGACACAGAAGATTATTTTTCATAATGCACGGAGACACGGAGGGTTTATTTAAAAAGAATCCTCTGTGTCTCCGTGCCTCTGTGTTCAAAGTATAAACTAATAGTTGCAGCTTACCTATCAACTTCAACTTTCAATTATTTGCATTTCTTTATCGCGGCGCTGTCTGTTTCCGGATTTTTATAGTACATTTGCAGTTGAATTACCCATAACCACAACTAAAACGAGGAATAAACATGAAAGGCGATGCCCAACTGCTGATAAAGTTCTTTGACGGATCGGACAAACGGTTCATCATACCGCTATACCAACGTAATTACGACTGGAAGGAAGAGAATTGCGAACAGCTTTTCCAAGACCTTATGAAACTGCACCGTAGTGACCGGAGGGGACACTTCTTCGGAAGTATCGTGTCGAGCATCCAGACGGGTACGGAAGACCGCTATATCATTGACGGACAGCAGCGGATAACAACAATATCGCTGCTGCTGATAGCCATGGTAAACGCAAACAAGGAGGGACTGATAGAGGCAACGGACGCGAAACTTGTGGAAAAGATTTTCAAGCGCTATCTCGTCGATGAATATCAGGAGGATGAGCGTAAGGTGAAACAGAAACCCATCAAGAAGGACATGCAGGCGTTCGATGCGCTACTTTATAATGACAAGGAACATTATGTACGGGAGTCGAACGTGACGCGCAACTATGATTTCTTCTTCGACCGCGTGGTACATTCCGGACTTACCGTCGATGAGCTGTTCGACGCCATCAAGCGGCTTGAGGTGATAAACATCAGGCTCGACGAAGACGATGACCCGCAGCTAATCTTTGAAAGCCTCAACTCTACGGGGCTTGACCTAAGCGAGGCTGACAAGATACGCAACTACCTGCTGATGTCGCTGGCTCCGGCCGAACAAGATGACCTGTACAACCGTTTCTGGAATCCGATTGAGGAATACACAAAATACAATCCGTCGGCGTTCGTGCGCGATTACCTTACGATGAAGCAGGGCAAAATCGGACGTATAGACAAGATATACTTCATATTCAAGGAATATGCCGAACGCTGTTCTGCCGGCAGGGCGGAGTTGCTGGCCGACATGCACCGCTACGCCCGGATATACAGTCAGATAGACAACGCCTGCGTGGGGACGGACAGGCTGAACCGCAAGCTCGCACAGCTGCGGACGCTGGACTCTGCCATCGCATATCCTTTCTTCATGGCCTTTTTCGATTACGCCGAGGAACATGGCATGTCTGACGACGATATATATAATGTGATTGACATCATAGAGGCTTATTGGGCGCGGCGCATCATCTGCAATCTGCCGTCGAACGTATTGAACAAGGTGTTTGCCACCCTGCACAGAGACGTGCTCGGCCACATTGGCAAGGCGGAGGGCAGTAGCGTTCCCTCATACACCGACGTGCTGACATACGTGCTGTTGAGGAAAGGCCGTTCGGCTGCGTTCCCCACGGACGATGAGGTGAAGGCGGACTTTGCAACCAGACAGGTGTATAAGATGCCGGCAAACACCCGCATGTTCATCATGGAGCGCATGGAGAACAGGGACAGCAACGAGCGCCACGATGTGGTGAAGGAGCTTGCGGAAAAGAATATAACCATCGAGCACATCATGCCGCAGACGCTTTCCGACAAATGGAAGACGGCGCTGGGTGACGACTGGGAGCGGATACACCAGCAGTATCTGCACACGATGGCCAACCTGACGCTCACGGGTTACAACTCGCAATACAGCAACCTCACGTTCCTCGAGAAGAAGAACATGGAGAAGGGATACAACGACAGTGCCTTCCGGCTGAACAACTACGTCAAGGCATGCGGACAATGGACGGAGACGGAACTCAGGCAGCGCCAGCTGGAACTGCTCGGAGTGTTTCTTAAACTGTGGCCGATGCCCGCCGCCGGCTTCGAGCCTGTAAGGCGTGAGCAGGAAACGGCATCACTGGATGACGAGGACTTTGAGTTTACGGGAAAAAAGATACAGGCATATATCCTCAGCGGTGTGCGCTACGCGGTGAACACATGGAAAGACATGCTCATTCAGGTGTGCGGGCACATGTTGCGCGAGAAGCGTTCGACGATAGAATGGATGTGCGCCAACGAGAAGTCCGGTTTTTCATCCACACCGGAAACATGGAGGCGTGAGCTTGCTCCCGGCATGTACGTATGGACGGACAATAACACCACGGCAAAGATAAACATCCTCCGAGGCATGTTCGCAGAATGTAACATCCCGGCTTCAGACCTGATATTTGAATTCCGCTCTGATTCGGAAGAAGAGGATGAAGAATGAATGAGGGAAGGTGACTGCGGGAGGAAATGAAGTCTCTATATCTTTCATTCATTATCTCCTCACGCAGTCACAGCAACTATTGCAGCTATCAAAAGAGGTTTACCCCTCCAAATGTTGGATGAACCTCTTTTTTCTGTCTTTCTGTCCAAAATCATCATTCTTTCTGTCGACAAACAATCTGT
>NZ_URNN01000062.1 GCF_900549175.1 uncultured Prevotella sp.
AGGCAGTGCATCGCTTCAGCTGTGTACTGCCTGCGTTTCAATTTTTATAGCTTCAGCTTGGAAAGGGGATTGGCCTCTGCCGCAATTTTCTTGTCGGTGTTTTCAATGTGCGTGTAGATCTGCGTCGTATTCAGATTTTCGTGCCCCAGAACCTCCTGCAGCGTTTTCAGGTCAACGCCGTTCGCCAGCATCAGCGTTGCGGCTGTGTGCCGCAGCTTATGCGCGGAAAACTGCGACGCGTCAAGCCCAGATTCCAGCAGGTGCTTTTTGACCAGACGATGCACGGCAGAAACACTGATACGGTTTTTATCCCGTGACCCAAAGAGCGCCTTATTGTCCGTCAGCACGATCTGGTTCCGTTCCTCCAGATACCGGTCGATGGCTTTCCGGCAGGAAGAACCCATGTAGACAATTCTTTCCTTGTTGCCCTTGCCGACGACACGGATACGATCCTCATAGACGTCCGTAAGATTCAGCCCAACCAGTTCCGAGCGGCGGATACCGCAGTTCAGAAACAGCATCAGAATTGCAAAGTCCCGGTTTTTATTCGGCCCATCGACAGCCTTCAAGAGCGCGGTAGATTCTTCCAGTGTCAGGTATTTTGGCAGACTGCGCCGGATTTTGGGAAATTCGATATCTTTGACCGGATTGTTCTGGATCTGCTTGGTGCTGATGGTCAGATACTTATAGAATGCCTTAATGGCCGACAGCTTCCGCGCGCGGGCAGCGGCCGCGATCCCGACATCAGCCGGGCCTTCACGGTTTTGCCGGTCGTTTGTAAGATAAGATAGAAAATCAAACACCTCAGAAGACGACACCGTATCGAGAACGGACGCGTCGATCCATTTAATGTCGATCTCGTCAAGCGGCGTCTGATACGGAAGCTCCTTGCGCATCAGCGTCAGAAACCGAAGAAACATCCGCAGATCCAGATGATATTCGGAAATGGTCAGGGGAGACTGACCCTTGATGCTCTCATGATAAGCCAGGAAGTCCCGCAGAATCTGCGGGCAATCGGAATAACGCTGCATGGCACTTTTCCTCCGTTTCAGCATAAGGTAGTATAGCACAATTCCGCTCCTAACGCAACAAAAGATAAGCTCTTGAAATTCTTTCGTAAAATTTTTCGCATTACACTTGTGTAACCGCCGGAAATCGATTATACTGTAAAAGAATCAAGATTGTCTTATCAGGAGTGTTTACAATGCGTAAAACCAAGATCATCGGTACCATCGGCCCCGCCAGCAGCGACGAGCAGGTGTTTACCGCCATGTGTAAGGCCGGTCTGAATGTGGCCCGACTGAATTTTTCCCACGGGACCCACGAAGAACAGCAGGCCAAGCTGGACATGATCCAGCGGGTCCGGGAGAAACTGGACCTGCCCATCGCCATCATGCTGGACACCAAAGGCCCGGAATTCCGTATCAAGACCTTTGAAAACGGCAAAATTACCCTGAACGACGGGGACCCCTTCACCTTCACCACCGACGACAGCGTAATCGGCAATCAGAGCCGGGTGGCCGTAAACTATGCGGGCCTTGCCAAGGACCTTCGCAAGGGAGACCGCGTACTGGTCAATAACGGCCTGGTGATTTTTGAAGTAGAATCCATTGAGGGCAGTGAAATCCACTGCAAGACATTGGTGGGCGGCGTGCTGTCCGACCGGAAGAGCATGAGTTTCCCCAACAAGACGCTGAATCAGGTCTACCTGAGCGAACAGGATAAGCAGGACCTGCTGTTCGGCATCCGCAATCATGTGGACTTCGTGGCCGCTTCTTTCGTGTCCCGGAAGCAGGACCTGGCGGATATGCGTGCCTTCCTGGAAGAAAACGGCGGCGGGAATATCTCCATCATCGCTAAAATCGAGAACCGGTCCGGCGTGGATAATATCGAAGAAATTTGCGACCTCTGCGACGGCATCATGGTGGCCCGTGGCGATCTGGGTGTGGAAGTACCCTTCACGGAGCTGCCCGCCATCCAGAAGCACATCATCAGCAAGTGCCGGATGCTGGGCAAGCGGGTCATTACCGCCACGGAAATGCTGGAATCCATGATCCAGAATCCCCGGCCCACCCGTGCGGAAATTTCCGACGTGGCCAACGCCATCTACGACGGCACCAGCGCCATTATGCTCTCCGGCGAGTCTGCCGCCGGCAAATATCCGGTGGAGGCCGTGTCCACCATGGCCCAGATCTGTGAGGAGACCGAGAAGCACATCAGCTACGCCAAGCGTTTCCGCAGCAGCGAGTTCAAGATCAAGAACCGCTTGGACGCCATTTCCCACGCCACTTGCGGCATGGCCATTGACATTGGAGCCAAAATGATCGTGGCTACCTCCATTTCCGGCACCACCGTGCGGATGATCTCCCGTTTCCGGGCGCCGGTGGACATCATCGGCATGGCTACCAACCGGGACGTCTGGTATAAGCTGGCTCTGTCCTGGGGTGTTACCCCGGTAATGAGCCAGAAGTTTGAGTCCACGGACGTGCTTTTCTATCAGGCTCAGGAAGCTGCCAACAAGCTCGGTTCGAAGAAGGCCAGACGCAGGATTGTAGCCTATGTAGAAAGTTATGATGATATCTTCTTCTGGCGTACGGTGTTGAGTCCGCTCGAAGACGATACGCGCTACTTCGAGGTTATGCTCCCGTCCAAGGGAACATTGCAGCGTGGTAAGAAATCGGTTTTGATGAATGTCATGGCAGACAAGACGGGCCCCGATATGATAGCCTGTGTGGATGCCGATTATGACTATTTGCTGCAGGGCATCACTCCTACATCGGAGATAGTGGTGTCCAATCCCTATGTTTTCCATACCTATGTATATGCCATAGAAAATTTTCAGTGTTATGCAGCCGGTCTTCACGACGTTTGCGTGATGGTGACGCTCAACGACCGCTCAATATTCGATTTCCGCGACTATATGGAGCAGTATTCCGAGGCTTGTTTCCCGCTTTTCATATGGTCGGTATGGGCTTACCGCACCGGCAATTACCCGCATTTCTCCATCTCCGATTTCTGCCGCGTCACTGACCCGGGGCGTTTTAACATTGATACGCCGCAGATATCCATCGATCATCTGCGTCACAAGGTTAACCGGCGTGTAAACCAGTTGAAACAGCATTTCCCGAAAGCTAAGGACGAATATCTGAAAACAAAGGCTCTGTTGCGTCAGCTCGGTGTCACGCCGCGCACCACCTATTTATATATGCAGGGGCATCATGTCTTCGACACTGTCATCGTGCCCATAATGACCAAGGTGTGCAACCGTCTCCGACAGGATCGCGAGGCGGAGATTTGCCGCACGGCCATCCATCGCACGCAGATGCGCAATGAGATGTCGTGTTACGAGAACAGCATTGCCGACATACGGTCGATGCTGCGCCGCACGGCCGGCTATACCCAGTGTGAGCAGTTTGTCAGGTTGCAGGATGACATTAGGCGGTTTGTGGAAGCAGAGGTTAAGGCGGAAACACCATCTCATGATGCCTTGCCGTAAGCATAGTTCTACTTAAAATTTCCTTGTCTTTTTGTGGTATAGTGATTTTTTATAAATATTATTACTGTGATTTAGATAAAAATTCGTACCTTTGGCAGACGAATTTTTATCTATATGAATAAGACACCACTTAGATATCCGGGGGGAAAGTCTTTGATGACACCTTTTATTGTTGACTTGATAAAGGTCAACGAGATGTCTGATATCTGTTATGTTGAGCCATATGCGGGTGGAGCAGGTTCGGCTATCAATCTTTTGTTGGGGAATCATGTTGATAAGATTATCATAAATGATGCAAATCCATGTATATATTCTTTTTGGTGTGCAGTTGTTGAAGAAAACGAGCGTTTCGTAGACAGAATAAAGAATATTCGGATTACTTTGGATGAATGGAAAAATCAAAAGAATGTCATGCAAAACAAAAAGGCTTCATTTGATTTGGGTTTTGCCACTTTTTTCTTGTCGAGAACAAATCGTTCCGGAATATTGAATGCGGGTCCTATTGGCGGCGTGTCACAAGAAAAACAGGCATCTGCAAAGTATAAAATAGACTGCCGTTTCAATAAGGATGACATGATAAGCCGTATTACCGAAATCGGAAAGTATAAAGCTAAAATTAGGGTTGAGAATCTGGATGCGATTGATTTTCTTGAACAAATATGTGATATTCCTAATTTGCTGGTTTATTTAGACCCACCATATTTCAAGCAGGGCAAGTCGCTTTATATGGATTATTATCGCGAGTCTGACCATCAGTTTCTTGCAGACTATTTGGATAAATCATCATTTCACTGGCTGCTCTCTTACGATAATGTGTCGGAGATTCAACACATTTATAGAAAATATGATTTATATGAATTCAATCTCAATTATACGGCACATTCAGTTAGATGCGGTAAGGAACTGTTGACACATTCCAAGAATCTGATTCTCCCTCAGAATACGGGAATAAGAAGAAAAGCAAATGATATTTTACTTACACGAATAAATAATTTCGTATTATGACAACATACAAGGCGTCAGAACTGACATTTGATATACGCAATCCGCGATTGGTAGAGTTTGAAGAGACAAAGGACGAGACAGTGATTGTGAATCGTCTTTGGGTTAATATGGCTGTCAACGAAATAGTCATGTCAATATTGGCTAATGGCTTTTTTGAGAATGAGGCTATGTATGGTGTCGAAGAGAACGGTAAGATAACGATAATCGAAGGCAACAGACGGCTTGCTGCTGTGCGGGCGATACTGAATCCTGACATTATCCAGAACGGAGGGATGAATAAATACAAGAATCGTATAACCCCCGAACTTGTAGACCAACTGACCAATTCGCTCCCTGTCATCGTTATGGAACGTCGTGAAGATGCATGGAGGTATATAGGGTTCAAGCATGTAAACGGTGCCGTTAAATGGGATTCTTTTGCAAAAGCAGAATATATTGCTCAGGTGCATAATGACTATGGTATATCATTGACTGATATTGCCGAACAGATAGGAGACACAAACAAAATTACCCTAAAATTATATCAGGGATTGATGGTGTTGCGCCAGGCAGAGTCGTGCACTTCATTCAAACGTGATGATGTTTTTTACAAACGTCTCTTCTTTTCTCATTTGTACACTTCTATAGGCTACGAAGGATTTCAGAGATATTTGAATTTGGATCCTACGGTTGATTCGGTCAATCCTATACCGGAAGATAAGTATGAACATCTTGAAGATGTGATGACATGGATTTTTGGCAGCAGGAGTAGGGATATCAAGCCTGTTGTGAAGAGCCAGAATCCTGACATAAGAAGATTGGATCAGGTGTTGCGTTCTACAGAAGCAGTGCAAATGCTCAAGGCTTCCGATGATTTTAATGCTGCCTTCGAGACAAGCCAAGATGGACGTACAGTCTTGTATGATGCTATAATGAATGCTCGTATGCATATTTCCAAGGCTCTGTCGAAACTTGACAGTTATGACGGTGATGAGGACTTGATGAATTCCGTGATGGGGCTTGCCAATCAGACGGACGCTCTGTTCGATAGCATGAAAGCCGTATATAAATCGAAAAAGGAAAAGAAAGTATCGGAAAGAAGCCTCGATTGATATGTCGTATACTATACAAAAACTCACGGATATTCCAGATTCATCAGCCAACAGATCGGAACTGGCCGATTTTATGGAAATACAGTGTTTGACTAATGACGAACATCTGTATTCCGTGACATCGTGTGCGTCAGTTATGGGTATTGCCTTTGATGACGAATTGGATGATGACCAACAGGAACGGGCTTTGTCCGATTACTATGCTGTTCTTTCTGATGTGGAGGATCGTGATAAAAAGTCAAATGGTAATTATCCTTTTGACACTGGTGAGAAGACATTGTCACTTAAAGGCACAATCAATCCGGGTGTTTATGAAATATACGTATTCTTGTTGTTGGCAACGCGAATGAACATGAATACCGGGAAGATTCAGAACGGATTGGACGGAACGGCTTTGTTTGAAAAATTATGTGCGGTGGTTTTGAAATCTTATTTCGGAGATAATGCTGAATATTTTGTTTTCGGTACGGGGGTGAAAGGTGGTTTTGAGGCTAAGATGAATGATATGATTTCTCGTTTGAAAGAGAATCTTTGTATTTTCAAGTTTCCGGAAGGCAGTTCCCATTCTGAAAAGGACGGAAAAGTGGATATTGTTTTGTTCATTCCTTTTGCTGATAGTCAAAAAGGAATATTCACAGTATTCGGACAATGTAAGACAGGGACGAACTGGCGCAACCATATTTCTTCGCTTAACTCTGCCAATTTCATGAAAAAGTTTCTTTCGGGCTCTTTTGCCTTTACTCCGGTAAATGTCTTTATGGTTTGCGAGTCTTTCTTTGAAAATTGGGAAACCTATCAGGTAGACAGCAACGGATTATTGTTTGACCGCAGCCGTATCATGGAATATATTCCGAATGACATCGATGCTTCTTTGTTGCAGGATATAACCAATTGGAACAAAGCTGCATTGGAGAAACTGTCTAAGAATAAATAGTGATTACTCCGAAATAAGGAAGGATTTAATTATCTGTCCAATAGCTTCTTGTGAAGAGCACGAGCACCGACATTATCTCCAAACGTCCCATCAGCATGAGCAGCGAGCATATCCACTTGATGGTGTCGGGCAGTATGCTCCACGACATCACCGGTCCTATTTCCGTGCCGAGGGTAGGCCCTACGTTGCCCATGCAGCTCAGCGAGATGGTTATGGCGTTGGTGTTGTCTATGCCCGCCATTATCATTATCGTTGCGGCGATGAGGCACATCAGCACGTAGGCGGAGAAGAAGGCCAGAAGCGTGACGAGTTTCGACTGCGAGACGCTCTCGCCGTTTATCTTCACCGGCAGCACGGCGTTGGGATGCAGTATGCGGCGGAACTCGTTGCGCAGTATTTTGAGCACCATCACGCCGCGTATGCACTTGAAGCCGCCGCTGGTGGAGCCTGCGCACGAGCCGAGGAACATGCAGGCACCGAGTATCACCCACGTGATGTGGGGCCAGGCACCGGCGTCATCGTTGAAGAGTCCGGTGGTGGTGATGAACGACACCACCTGAAACAGCGCGCTGCGGAAAGCATGCTCAACATCGTAGCCGAGGCGTGTTATGAGCAGGTACATTATCCATGCGGTGGCGGAAAAGACAATGGTGGTGAAGAGCCTGAACTCGGAGTTGGTGAGCAGTGCGCGCACCCGTCCCTTGAACAGTATCATGTAGAGCAGTGTGAAGTTGATGCCGGAGAGGAACTGGAAGAGTATGCTGATGTACTCTATGGCCGGCGAGCGGAAGAACTCGGTGCTGTCATCGTGGGTGGAGAAGCCGCCCGTGGCCGTGGTCGACATTGAGTAGGTGAAGCTGTCGAACACTCCCATTCCCGCTGCCATGTATGCCATTATGCAGCCGATGGTGAGTGTGAGGTATATTGACCATATCCACTTGGCGCTCGTGCTCAGCCTCGGGTGCATCTTGGAGCGTATGGGGCCTGTGGCCTCGGCGGCGAACACCTTCACGCTTCCGCCCACCATCGACGGCAGGATGGCTATGGTGAAGAACACGATGCCCAGGCCGCCTATCCACTGTGTCAGCGAGCGCCAGAAGAGTATGCCGTGGGGCAGAATCTCAACGCTGTCGAGGATGGTTGCGCCTGTGGTGGTGAAGCCCGACATTGTCTCGAAGTAGGCATCGGCCAGATTTGTTATATATCCGCCCACGATATAGGGCAGCATGCCGAAGATACTGAAGATAATCCACGTGGCCGTCACCACGAGGTAGGCGTCGCGGCGGCTCATGTTGTTGGCCGAGTTGCGCCCGGCATACCTGAATACGAGTCCGCTGCCCACCGTGGCTATCATCGATATGAGGAAAGCCATGATGTCATCCTCGTTGTAATAGAACGCGACGGCCAGGCTGCACAGCATGAATGCGCTTTCGAGGAAGAGCAACTGGCCGATTATTTTCGATACTATGCGGAAGTTTACCATAGCGAGCTTGCCTTAAAGTATTTCTCCATCTTCTTCATGTTATGTTCGTGGCAGAACACCATCACGGTGTCGCCGGCCTCTATCTGTGAGTTACCGTTGACGAGCATGCCCTCGCCGTGGCGCACCAGACCGCCGATGGTCATGCCGAAAGGCAGTCCGAGAGCCTTGACGGGCTTCTTGGTGACGGGAGAGCCTTGGGCGGCAGTGAACTCGGCCACGTCGGAGTCGAGTACCGTCAGCGAACGCATGTTGCTCACATCGGCGTCAAGCATCATCTGGTAGATATGGCTTGCGGCGATGGTCTTCTTGTTTATTATAGTTCCGATGTCAAGCTCCTCGGCCATGCTTACATAGTCGAGGTTTTCCACCATGGCTATCGTCTTGCGCACCCCGAGGCGTTTGGCCGTGAGGCAGGCGAGTATGTTGGTCTCGGCGTTGTCGGTCACGGCAACAAAGGCCTGCGTGTTCCTTATGCCTTCATCTTCGAGCAGGTCGATGTCGCGCCCGTCGCCGTGTATCACCATGGTGTCGCGTGTGCTGAGCAGCGTGTTCAGTCGTTCGCAGCGCTCCTCGCTCCTCTCGATTATCTTCACGTTCATGTTGTCCGGTGCGGTGAGGGCCATTCTCACGGCGGTCTTTCCGCCTCCCATCACTATCACGTTCTTCACGTCGGCATAGTGTTCCTTGCCGGCAATCTTGCGTATGTACGGTATGTATTCGCGGGTGGTCATGAAGAAGGCCATGTCCAGATTGTGCAGTTCGTCGTTTCCGCCGGGTATGATGGTCTCGTTGCCCCGCTTTATGGCCACTATGTGATAGGGATCGTCGGGGCCGCACAGTTCGCGGAGCGGACGGTTGAGTATCTCGCACACGTCGTAGAGCTTGATGCCGAGCATCACCAGTGCGCCGTCGTGCACGTCCCACCGCTGCCGCACCCAGCTCATCCTCAGACAGTTGTTGATGTCTATGGCGGCGAGCACCTCGGGATATATCAGCGAGTCGATGCCGAGTCGGCTGAAGAACGGCTCGAGACTTGGGGCCAGATATTCATAGTTGTCTATGCGTGCCACCGTCTTCTTTGCTCCCATGGCGTGGGCTATGATGCAGGCGTTCATGTTGCGGCTCTCGTCGGGTGTCACGCCTACAAAGAGGTCGGCATCCTGTGCCCCGGCATCCTTGAGTGCCTTTATGCTTGTGGGCGAGGCTTGCAGTGTCATGATGTCGTATTCGCCGTCGAGGCCGGCCAGCCGGTCATCGTCTTCGTCAATGAGCGTACAGTCGTGGTTGTCTCGTGACAGCAGTTTTGAAAGATGCGTGCCTACGGCTCCTGCACCGGCTATGATAATCTTCATTGTTGATTGTTTGAGTAATTATAAGGTAAGGATGTTCTCAATGGCTTCGGCGATGCCATCTTTATCTATGCCCGTGATGTGCTGAAGTTCGGCCACAGTGCCGTGCTCCACGAAGTTGTCGGGCAGCCCGAGGCGCGTGATGCGCGGGCAATGCCCGTGGTCGGCCATCCATTCGAGCACGGCAGAGCCGAATCCGCCGCTGCGTGAGCCGTCTTCTACGGTGACAATACGGTTGAAGCGTGCGGCCACCTCGCCGAGCAGTTTCTCGTCAAGCGGTTTGACGAAACGCATGTCGTAGTGGGCCACACACAGGCCTTCGTGACGCTGTTCCACCTCATTTATGGTTGCTGCTGCGGTGTTGCCTATTGGACCAATGGTCAGCACGGCCACGTCGCGGCCCTCTTTCAGCCGGCGTCCGGTGCCCACAGTCAGTTCTTCCAGCGGACAGCGCCAGTCGGGGCGCACGCCGTGTCCGCGCGGATATCGTATTACGAATGTTCCCTTGCCGGGCAGTTGGGCCGTATACATCAGCCTCCTCAGTTCGCACTCGTCCATCGGAGAGGCTATGGTGAGGTTGGGGATGGGGCGCAGGGCCGCCATGTCAAATGCACCGTGGTGGGTCGCGCCGTCTTCGCCCACCAGTCCGGCGCGGTCAAGACATATCACCACGGGCAGGCGCATGATGGCCACATCGTGTATGATGTTGTCGTAGGCCCGCTGGGCAAATGCGCTGTATATGTTGCAGAAGGGCATAAGGCCGTCCTTTGCCATGCCTCCCGAGAAAGTCACGGCGTGTCCTTCGGCAATGCCCACGTCGAAGGTTCGGTCGGGCATGGCCTCCATCATGATGTTCATCGAGCAACCGGTGGGCATGGCGGGCGTCACGCCCACTATCTTGGGATTTTGTTCGGCCAGTTCCAGCAGTGTATGTCCGAACACATCCTGATATTTGGGTGGCATGCCCGGCTGCTCGCTGTTGATGCGTTCTCCTGTGGCAGGGTCAAACTTGCCGGGCGCATGCCAGATGGTGGCCGCTTTCTCCGCCGGTTCATATCCTTTGCCCTTTGTTGTGTGCAGATGCAGCAGTTTGGGGCCTTTCATGTCTTTCAGCTGCCGCAATATCCTTACAAGTTCCTTCACGTTGTGTCCGTCGTACGGCCCGAAGTACCTGATGTTCAGACCCTCGAAGATGTTCTGCTGGTGGCTGATGGCCGATTTCAGGGCGTTGCCCAGACGGATGAGGCCGTTGCGGCGGTCATCGCCGAGGTATCCTTTCGAGCGCAGCCAGTTGCCGGCGCGGAAGCGCAGTGCGTTGTAGGTCTCGTTGGTATTCAGTTGCAGCAGATACTGCTTCATGCCGCCCACGCTTCTGTCTATGCTCATGTTGTTGTCGTTGAGGATGATGAGCATGTCGTTGGCTGTTGACGAAACGTTGTTGAGGCCCTCGAAGGCCAGTCCGCCGCTCATGGCTCCGTCGCCGATTACGGCCACTACATGGCGTGGGGCAGCATAATTTCCGTCAGGGGTGCCGTTGCCGCGTTCCCTTTTCTTTTCAGCCACGGCCATACCGAGTGCGGCTGATATGGAGTTGCTGGCATGACCGCACACGAACGTGTCGTACTCGCTCTCTTCCGGAGACGGAAACGGTCTGAGGCCGTGCAACTTGCGGTTGGTGCAGAACTGCTCGCGGCGTCCGGTGAGAATCTTGTGTCCGTAGGCCTGATGGCCCACATCCCACACGATGCGGTCTTCGGGGGTGTTGTACACATAGTGCAGCGCGACGGTGATTTCCGCCACGCCAAGGCTTGAAGCCAGATGACCGGGGTTGACCGACAGCTCTTCGACAATGTAGCTGCGCAACTCCTTGCAAACTTCCGGCAGCTGGTCGACCGTCAGCTTGCGCAGATCATCGGGATACTTTATATGGCCGAGTAGGCCTAATTTGTTTTGCATTACAATCAACAAATATAAAATATGTTGCAAAGATACGCTTTTATTTCGAGATAATTGTGAATAAGAATAAAAATCAGTACATTTGCATGGTCCTTGCGGCGATTATTTTACGGGTTGGGGCTATTTGAGATAAACGGAACAATATGAGATATGGAATAATAGGAACCGGAGCCGTGGGCGGATATTATGGCGGCCGGCTGGCTCTTGCGGGGCACGAAGTGCATTTCCTGTTGCATGGCGACTATGATTATGTTTCCGCCAACGGCCTGTCGGTGGATTCATGTGACGGCTCGTTCCGTCTGCCGCGTGTCAACGCATGGTGCTCGTCTGCCTTGATGCCGCAGTGCGACGTGGTGCTGGTGTGCCTGAAGACCACAAACAACCATCTGCTTGCCTCCCTGTTGCCGCCGTTGCTTCATGACGGCACTCTTGTGGTTCTCATACAAAACGGCATCGGTCCCGAGGGCGACCTGCAGGCAGTGTTCCCGCATCTGAACATCGCTGCGGGACTGGCCTTTATCTGTTCCTCCAAAGTGGGGCCGGGGCATATCAGCCATCAGGCTTACGGCAACATCAATATAGGCTGCTACTCGTGTGCCGAAACTCCTGTGGTGCAGCAGCTTGTTTCTGACTTAAAGGCATCGGGCGTGGGGGCTTCTGTGGTCGACTATGCCGAGGCGCGGTGGAAAAAGGCGGTATGGAATATGCCGTTCAACGGTATGACCGTGGCGCTCGACACCAGTACAGACCGTCTGCTGGCCAATCCGGTCACCTGCCAACTCATCCGCGAACAGATGACAGAGGTGATAGGAGCAGCCCGTGCACTTGGTGTGAACCGTATCGACGAGACGTTTGCCGACAAGATGATGCGCAACACGCAGGCCATGGTGCCATATTCGCCATCTATGAAACTCGACTATGACAACCGCCGCCCGATGGAAATTTACTATCTCTACACACGTCCCATCGAGGAGGCCCGCCGTGTCGGCTATGACATGCCGCGTCTGGCCATGCTTGAGGCTGAACTGAAATTCATTCAGGAAAAATACAAATCCCAATCGATATAAAAACCTACTGCTTTATGGAGAACGAAATATTCATTGATTCTGTAGCTGACTATAACAATATATGGGGGCTTGAGACCCGACATCCGTTGGTGTCGGTCGTTGACCTTAATGGGTTGTCACCGGCATACGAGGCTGATGACGTGACTTACCGTTACGGTGTTTACTCGTTGTGGCTCAAGCAGACATATTGCGGCGACATCACTTACGGCCGCCAACCGTATGACTATCAGGAGGGTACGGTGACGAGTTTCGCACCCGGCCAGACTGTTCATGTCAAGCACGCCCCGGGCTATGTACCCAATGCCATCGGTCTGCTTTTCCATCCCGACCTGATACATGGCACGTCGCTCGGGCGCGACATACGGCAGTACTCTTTTTTCGACTATTCTTCGCGTGAGGCTCTTCATCTTTCCGACAGCGAGAAGGCCATATTCCGCGACTGTCTCGACAAGATTCGTCAGGAAACCGAGCAGCCCGCCGACGGCCATAGCCGCAAGCTGATATGCCGCAACATAGAGCTGCTGCTCGATTACTGCATGCGTTTTTACGACAGGCAGTTCGATACACGCCGCGATGCCAATCTCGACATACTGACGCGCTTTGAAGACGAACTGAACAGCTATTTCAACGGGTCTGCGGCACGTAAGGACGGACTGCCTTCGGTGAAATACTTTGCCGAGCGGTGCTTCCTGTCACCCAACTATTTCGGCGATCTCGTGAAGAAAGAGACCGGACACACGCCGCAGGAATTTATTCAGACCAAAATAATAGAGCTGTCGAAAGAGGAACTGCTGGGCACGAAGAAGACTGTGAGCGAGATTGCGTACGGTCTCGGTTTCCAGTATGCGCAACACTTCAACCGCTATTTCAAGCGCAACGTGGGGCGCACGCCGAGCGAATACCGCAGGGAGATGGCGTAAGGTCATAACCGTCCCTGCATATAGTTTTCCTTGTTTGCCTCAAAGAGGGTTCCTCTCTCGCGCATGAAGGCGAGAAGGCGGGACATCTGTGCTGCTCAGACCTGTTGGATTTCATTTTTCAGAAGTCCATAGACATAATTAGGACTTTGAAAATACAGACCTGAATCAATATTCTTCAACAAGCGGTAAGTGTTTGATGTATACACTAAGTCAACGGCTTTTTGCATGTCATAACCATCCCGCTCAACAAGAATATTGATGAGGTCTCTTGTGGTGCACTCCACCATATATTGAAAATCACTCATAGTTTAACCAAATGTTTAACAGCTTTTTCTGTTCCAAAGAAATATTGCAGGGTCATCCCCTTCATATATTTCAGGCGTTCCAGAAATACATCAAAAGTTATATTCCCCTCAAAATAATTACGTATCTGTACACCAACTTTGTCGTTGGCGATAGGACCTGCTACGATATCATAGTTGTGAATGTTGTTGTTTAATATGTTTTGACGATTGTCAAAAACAAATCTCGCCCATTCTTCAGTGTATCCATCAAAGCGTTTAACTGATAATTCCGAGCCTTCTAAAAGTTTCTCATCAAAATCGAAGACATGGACAATGGGTGCCAAATTCAACTGTACGGATTTAAATCGTGCCCAATTTTCTGCTTGTTGCATATCGGGAGAAAGATAGAAACCTTTGCCGAAATCTTTTGCGTTATTTGACTTCGAAAGGTCTATCTCTGTAAAATCCGATACTGTTCCATGATACAGTTTCATACCAAAGTCCCTCCTTTCCTTTGGCAATATTCCGTCATGTCAGTCACCATGTCGCTGAAACTCTGCGTGTGCATTGCATCATAGTATTTGTCAATTACGTCAATCACGTCATATCTTTTCAGATATCCGTATGCTTCCTGTTCTTGTAAATGATGCTTTTTTGAAAATTCAGCAATGAACATCACTATATATTCAACTTTATTTCTTGTCAATTCATCCTTCATCTTTATTCTCCTTTCTTCATTATGGTGATGGCTTTTCAATGAATGATTGCCGTATAGGGCAAGTCATCCATATGCAAAGATAAATATTTTTATGTGATGTGAAAAGAAAAGGAGAAGAAAATCTCCTCCTTAATTTGAAATCGCTTGTCAAACTATTCTCTCCAAAATCGTATAGGAGTCATCATAATCGCCCCTACATATAGTCTTCCTTGTTTGTTTCAAAGAGGGCTCCTTTCTCGCGCATGAAGGCGAGAAGGCGGGCGAAGACTGGACTTTGGGCCAGTAGCGGAGCATGGCCGAACATTATCAGATGCTCCTCTGCCCGGGTCATGGCCACGTTCAGTTTTCGGTCGACAAGGGTGCCGTCGATGTCCTCGAACGTGGAGTCGGTGAGGAAGCGCAGCTGGTAATACCTGCGTATGGTAAACCCGTAGATGATGTAACGGCACTGGCTGCCCTGAAAACGCTCCACGGTGTCGATGGTGATGTCGTGCAAAGTGTCAATGCCATAACGGTCGATGCAGCTGCGTATAGTGGCTATTTGGTTGCGGTAGGGCACTATCACGCCAACTGTTTTGTCCGTGTCAAACCGGTTGCGCTCGATTTCATATATCTTCATTACTGTGGCCGCAATCATTTCCGCCTCCACCGTGTTCACCTTGTCAAGTTCGTCATCGTCAGGCAGTTCTGTGTCGAAGAAGGCGATGCGGTGTGTGAGCAGCATGCGGGTAATGCCGTCATTGCAGTCTGCCGATGTTGGCAGAGCCTCTTGCTGATGGGGCAGTGGGACGGGTTGCAGCAGGCCACCGTAGAATTCATGGTTGGGAAACATACTTATGTCGGGGTGCATGCGTCCCTGCTTGTGCAGCATGAACATCACGTCTTTGCGGCCGTGATACCGCCGCAGCAGTCGCTCGAACAGTGACAGCCGGCAGTCGGTGAGCATAATGTCGCGCAGGCTTTGCTCCTTCACGGCCGACACCTCCGGCCTCTGCTGCACCACGGCGGGTAGTTGCTTGTGGTCGCCAATCATCACGAACTTGCGTATGGCCGGTGCGCCTGCTTTTTGCGCGCTCAGCAGTCCGATGAGGTGTGGCTCGAGTATTTGCGACGCCTCGTCGATGATGGCGAGTGAGAACTGTTTCATCTCGAAAATGGCCGTGTTGCTGTTCAGCGCCGTCGTTGTGCCCACGATGACACGTGCCTCCCCAATCATTTTTTTCACGTCACCAATATTTCCGCATGCCTCCACACGTGTGTTGAGCATGTGGTTGCGGTATGCATTGGCACAGCTGATGCGGCTGCCGAGGCGTATGAAGTCGATGCCCTCGGCCACGAGTTTGCTGCAAATTTCGTCGACGGCACGGTTGGTGTACGACAGCACGAGCACGCTTGACGCTTCTTCAAGCAATTCTTCCTTCAGGGTGTTGAGCATGCCGAATGATGTTTTTCCCGTGCCCGGCGGGCCAACGATGAGGAAAAAGTCACGTGCCTGTTTCACCCGTCGGGCCAGGTCGTTGAAGTCACCGTAGTCTCCTTTCAGACTTATGCCGGTGTCCGTCTCCGGTTCGCGGCGCAGCATGAGCAGGTCGCGGCGTTCGCGCGGAGCGCGGAGAAAGGCGTGCAGTCCGCGGTAAAGCGGCCCTATCGACGATTCGAAGAAGTCGTGTTCTACAGCCCATGGCCTGTCCTTGTCGCGCAGGAAGATGGTTGCTCCGGCCTGTGCGTTGCGCAGACTGAGGCGCAGTGTTTCGGCATTGATGTCCTCGATGGTGCATCTGAACACCATGCCCTTGCGGGCATCGGGGTCACAGCCCCGGTCGTATGGATATAGAATTACGATGTCACCGGTGCGGAAGTTTGAAATGTCGTTGCCGCCCGGTTCGGCAAACCGCAGTGTCACCGTATCCATGTGCCCCTCTTGTCGGTCGGCCGGACAGACAAGACTCAGGTTGCAGTATATGTTTCCGGCCTGTAGCTTGTCGTCGAGAGAGTCGTGCCACTTGGCGGCGAAGCCAGAGTTCTCCTTTGTTTTGTTGCCCAGCTTCGAGAGCATGTGTTCGTTGGCCACGAAGGTCATCATGCGGAAGAAGTAGTCGCGCTCCGTCGTGTCGGCCTCGTGTATTGGCCTTAGCAGTTCCTCTATTTGCGGTTTCTGATATTTTTCCCACAGTTGCCCGCCGGCTCCTTTGGCGTTCATGTTGTCGGCGGTGAGCCGTTCGAGTATTCTGAATCCGCCATCGCATGTGCACATCATCTCCGTCCATGCAATACGGTTGCGCAGTTTCAGCGCGCGGAACACAAGTTCCGGTGCGAATCCGAGGCCGAGCAGGCTCTCACGGTATTTGGAGTACAGCAGGAAGGGGAACATCTCCCTGTTGTTTTTCTCGTATATCTTGCGGAAATTGTAGCGGAAGATGAGCATGTACAGCAGCATCTGCACATAGTGCTCTTCGGTGTGGCGCGGCTTTATGAAGTTATCGTATGGAAATGCCCCCTTGCCCGATTTCTGCTCTATTATGACTCCCTGGTCCAACTGAATGTAGTCCATACGTCCCTGCAGGCCGAGCATCTCCGAGAAAAACGACGGCTCCACCATGCCGTTGCCGGCGTCATACCGCGTAACGGCCTTGGGCAGTTGCACGTGCATGGCGTAGTCGATGTTGTGTTTTTGGTTTTGTGCCTCCTTGTGGAACGACTGGTCAGCCTCTGCCGTGGCGAGGCTGACGGCGTTGTTGCGGAAAAACGCCGTCGCGCTTTCCTTATATGTCGGGGTGGGGGTAAGGCCTTGGATGGACTCGTCGAGCAGTTGTCCGGCAAAGTTTCCCAGCAGTATCGGCTGTGAGCAGACCGACGGCCGGAGCTTGTTGAGCAGGTGCACCAGCGGCGATTCGTTGTATGAGGTGAAGCACCGTGCCACGGCGTTGATGTCTACAAGGTAGTCGGGCTCGAAGATGGTCAGTTCCGGATATATCACCCCGCCGGCATCGGCGCGCGGACGGACAAGGTTGAGCTGTGCCCCACTGTACATCAGTTCGCCCAGATACGACCAGTCGTAGTTGTAGTTGGTGTTGCCCCGGGTGTGGCATATCCGTATTTCGCCGTCGGCAACGTCTGTTCCGTCGGCGGCATTTGCGTATATGTATTCTGAGTCCCAACGGTTCACGACCACGCGCATGCACTCGCCGAGGAGTCTGTTCTTCTCCGTTCTTTTCGTCTCGGTGGGAAACTGTTCGCGCAGCCGTGGCGGCACCTCCACCTTATATATATATGCGATGAAACGGCACAGGTGCATGAAGTCGTGGCGGTGCCACTCTTCCAGATCTTTTTCTTCGGCGGCCTTGTGTTTCCCTAACCGCACACGTGTGTCGTTGACGGCTCTCGACAGTTCGGCACCGGCCTTGTGCTCTTTCAGCAGGTAGTCGGTCTTGGCGAATGTTCCCACAAGGTTCATTCGGGTGAAGGCCGTGTTCTGGTCAACACATCTTATGTATGTGCGGCGCATTGCGCGGTACATGTGGCGGTAGTCGGGAGCGAGTGCAAGCGCCCGTTCCAGTTCGTTGAAAAACTGTTCGTGTGTCTCCGGCCTGTAAGCCGTGCCGTTGCCGGCGGTGTCGGCGTCGAGTTTTTGTTCGATGCTGTATCCCAGTTCCTTTACGTTAAATCTCCGTGATTCCATTTTTCGTTTCTTTATTCAGCAGGTATGGCCACACTGTCTTCCGACCTGCTTTTGTATATTGACAGGCCGGTCATATACGCATGCAAGTGCGTCATCATGTTGTCCTTGCGCAGTTTTTGAGTGTAAAGGTAATTGTAATGCTTGAAATCTCCAAATATATTCGGTTGCAAATGCGCAAACTTTTGTGGTTTCTGAATATTCTTTACTTTAACGTATGTTAAAGAGTACCCGCACCACGATTTCCGCACTACGACGCGAAATACGCGATTTTTCGCTGAAATGGGGAA
>NZ_URNN01000063.1 GCF_900549175.1 uncultured Prevotella sp.
AGGATATAGTTTACGCCGAAGTATGTCATCAGCACGGTGAGGAATGCCGCCGTCATGAAGATGTGATAGGCCAGCGGGCGCCGCAGTGCGGGCACGGAACCGGTGTGCACGGCGATGGCATAGACCATCAGGGTGATGAGGGCCCACACCTCCTTGGGGTCCCATCCCCAGTATTGTCCCCACGAGACGTTGGCCCATATTGCGCCTATGAAGATGCCGGCGGCAAGGGTGGCGAGGGCGGGGTAGAGGAAGATGCGGCTGAGCAGCTGCAGCGATTCGAGGCGTGTGTCGCAGCCGGCTGCCCCCTTTCCGCCTGCCATGGCCACGGCTATTGCCGTCACCCCGCAGCCGAAGGTCATGGCGAGCAGGGCGAATGAAATCATGATTACGGACACGTGGAGGCTGAGCAGGGGTGAGTTGAGCACCGGCATGACGTGGGTTATGTTGGGGTCCATCAGGCTGATGTGTGACACCAGCAGAAAGAGGCCCGACATGAAGAAGCCGAAGACGAGGGCTATGCGGAAGCGGCGGGCGGCAACTACGGAGAGCAGCATCACCGTCCATGCTGTGAAGAGCATGGTCTCGTAGCCGTTGGACAGTGGTACGGTGCCGCCGACTATCCACCGCAGTGCCTCGCAGAAGGTCAGGGCGGCAAGTGACAGCAGCATGACGGACAGCGGGAACCACCGTCCGGGCGTCAGGCGACGGCGGCTGCCGGACGTGGGCTGACGCCGCCGCGACGTCATGTTCCGTATCTCGAGCAGCAGCGTGACTGCCCCCATGGCGAGATTTACCATAAAGAGGATGGTGGCAAAGGGTATGGTGTTGTACATGCGTTCGGCCCCGACACGCAGCGGTGAGGGGACTGACGTGCCGCCGTTGGCCGTCTGATACTCTCTTATCTCTCCGATGGCACGGGCCGTTTCCGCCTGATTGCCTTCGGCGGCATACCGCCCGAGCTGCGAGATGAGGCGGGCGGGAGTGCTGTCAGACAGGGCCGTGGCGGCGTACCATACGGCATGTCCGGATGTCATGCGGGGAAACAGTTTGAGCAGCGAGCCGCGCCGCACCTCCATCACGAGCATCAGCCGGTCGTCGGTGTCGGCCACATCGCGGTGGAACCTGTCGCTGTTGCCGTCGAGATACTCGCGTACGTACGGTCCGAGGATATATCCGCCCATATCGGCATTGAAGAAAGTGGACACCGTACAATAGGCGGGCAGCTGCAGGCGTTCGCGCAGGGCGCCGCCCTTCATCCTTATTATCGGTTCGCGACTCCATTCGTCTCCCCAGAACATGAAGCCGGTGAGCACCTGCTCGGCCGTATATCCCGCGTACGACGAACGGCCGCACAGCTTTTTCGTGAAGTCTATGGCGAAGGTCTGAAGGGGGCATACGCGGCCGTTGTAGAGTATGTTGAGGCGCCCCATCTCTGCGGCGGTCTCTTCGGGCAGCACGGTGGCGGCACGGCAGGGGGAGGCTGCGCCCACGGCCGCAAGCACTGCGGCGCACACGAGTCCGTTCTTCAGCAGCGGACTGCGCAGCAGACGGCGGAACGTGCCTCTGGGGTCGGCGAGCATCCATACGAGCGAAACGAAGAGCATGGCATAGCCGAGATAGGTGACGGGAATACCCCATGGGTCGGCGTTGACGGCGAGTGTGCTGCCGCGTAGGTCGCGGTCGTAGTCGCTCTGATACAGGCGTATGCCGCCGTATGTGCAGATGTTGTTCATCGACACGGTGGCCTTGCTTACGGTTTCGCCACCTCTGATGAGGCTTATTTCCGACCGGTAGTCGGCCGGTGCCGTACCGCCTTCGTGATATTTAATGTCGAACTTGTCGAGCCTCACGCCGAAAGGCAGGCTCTGCTGGCTTGTCACGCCGCCATCGGGGGTGAGGTACAGGCTGGTGGTCTCGCCTTCTCTGAGCTGCATCACGCCGCGTGCCGATGTGAGATGGGTGAGCAGTGCTCCGCCGAGTATCACTACAAACGAGGCGTGCAGTGACACAATGGCGGGGCGGCGGATGCGGCGGCGGATGAAGTGTACCGTTGCCGTGGCGGTGAGTACGGCCCACAGTGCCGTAAACCACCATGCGCCGTAGACGTTGTCCGCCACGAAACCGGTGCCGCGGCTCTTCTCAATGAAGGTGGCGGCGGCCATGCATACGATGATGAGGAGGTAGAAGACTTTAACCATATCAAATGGCTTCTATGAACGAGACTACGGCGTCGCGGTCTTCTTTGGACAGGTTGTAGAACTTCTCCGTTGTCCAGTAGGCGTCCGATTCCTTGGAGTATCCGTGCCACATTATCGACTCTATGACGTTGCGGGCACGGCAGTCGTGCAACCGGTCGTCGGCTCCGGTGAGACGCTTCGACAGTCCGCGGCCCCAAAGCGGCGTTGTGCGGCACCATCCGGTGCGTATGTCGTTGGCCATGTACAGGCGGTGCTGCACCATGTCGGTGTAGGGCCAGATGGTCTGATGGGGGAATCGCGGCAGCACGTTCTGCACGTCAAGACCGTTGGTTTTGGCGTATGCCTTGATGCTGTTGTCGGCCCAATAGTTGTCGTCACCCGTCTTCCACGACGGGCGGTGGCATGTGGCGCATCCCATTTGGGTGAACAGTTGCTTGCCGCGCTTCACCTTGTCGCTGTCAAGATTGCGTGCGGCCGGCACTGCCAGACCGCGGTGCCACACCATGAAGTCGTAATAGTCTTTGTCGCTCATCTCCTCCTCGCCGTTGTAGGGGGCGCCGTTTACGAAGTGTTTTTCAAACTCGTCTTTGTCGGCAGCCGTGTTCAGTCCGAGCAGATGCTCCACCTTTTGGGCTATCTCCTCCTTGGTGTCGGCGAAGTAGGGATAGAGTACGGAGCTCTTGTCGTTGCCGTGGCGGCTGATGTAGTCAATCACTTCGGTGTCTTCGGCCATGGCCTTGGCCCATTGTTTGGTGGTGTAGAGGTAGTGGCGGTCGGAGCGTGTCACGTTGGTTATGTTCCATATGGCGTTGGCTCCGGCACCGTCTTGCAGCGAGGCGCGCGTCATGGCGTAGGTGAATTTCTTTACCTTCTTCTGTCCGTCGGCCAAAGTGTACCATGCCGATGCGGCCCAGTCGTTGGCGGCGGCGTCCCACATGGCGGGGTTGAGCGTGGCGCCCGCGGCGGCCTGCCGGCGGTATTCCTCGCGCATGTCGTCGGGCTCGATGGCGTCGAGCAGGCCGGTGCCGTATATGCCGATGGTGGATTCGAGCCGCACCTCGTAGTTGTCGGGCAGCGGACTGGTGCGGAAAGCGTGTTGCGGAATGTTCACTTCAGGATAGATGAGCGAGTAGCGCTCGCCGTCGGGGAAGGTCATTGCAAGTCCGCTGGGCATTGATGTCACCTCTTTCCAGTCGATTGTTATGAGGTTTTCGTCGATGGGCGCCTTGAAGGGGTGCATGGCCTGCGTTTGCGGCATGCCCGTTACGTGGCGCACGTATGAGTTGGCTGCGTATGCCACGCCGTCGGCATCGGTGCCCGCCGTGGGGTGATACACCACGAGCAGGTAGCCGTTGCCTACGGTGTTGGCCTTGTAGTTGTTCTGGCGTTTGCCGTGGCCGTAGCTCGGGTGGCAGTGTATGCAGCTGTTGCGCGTCCACGACGGGCCGAGACCTTTGCGCGGATTTTCGGTTATGGTGTACAGGTGTTCGAAGAAATCTTCACCCTTGTTGAAGCTTTCTTCCATGCCCGGTGTGTTTTCAACGGCGGGAGCCGCTGCGGAGTAGCTGGCTTTCTCGGTGGTGCCGAGCTGTCCTCCGGGATACCATTCTTCGGCGGAGAACACGTCGTTGCCCACTCCGAATGTCTTGTCGGCGGGAATGAGTTCGCCCAATGATCCGCCTCCGGTTGTCTCGTCGTCGGAGCATGAGGCGAGCAGGGGGGCTGATACCAATGCTGCAAGTGCCAGTTTGGGGATATTGATATGTGTCATGATTCGTTATAAGTTTTATTGGTTGATATTTATTTTTGTAGTTTAAAGCGTCCTGCCCGCACCGGGGCAGAACGCTTGCGGATGTCGTTGCGGCTGTTTGCCTTGTATTTTATTCTTCTGTCTCCCAGTCTTCATCGTCTTCGAAGGCGAGGTTCCATATCGTGCTCACGTACTTCACGAATGGTGACGGCATACCGCCTATCTTGCCGACGGCATTGTTTATGGCGTTCTCCACGGCTGTGTTTGTGGCCGCTCCGCCTGTCAGATTGGCAAAGAAACCGTGGAAACTCATCTCGGCGGCCTTGCCGTCGGTGCTGCCGTACCACACGTTGCGTATTGAACGGATGTTGTCTTGGAAGTCGTTTATTGAGTTGTAGCTGTACGGCGACTCAACGTACGATATGTCGCCTGCGCTGAAGGGGTTGGCTATTTTTGCCGTGCCAACCTCGTTGGCTATGCCGAAGCAGCTGCCTTCATCATCGGAGAGCACCTGAGCTATGGCTTCCTGCAGTGTGGCGAACGTGCTTTTGGAGTCTTTGCCTGCCGACAGGAGATTTTCACGGTATGAAAGTCCGTTGATGGTCTTGTAGTCGAGGTTTGCGACTTTCACCATAGCCACGCGGTCGGCGTTTGCGGCTGTCTCGCCCTCCCATGCCACCTGGAGTTGGAATGTGCGTTCCTTGAGCAGCTTGCACACCGTTTGTGCGTATGCCAGTTCCTGCGCGCCGCTCACTCCGGTGAAGTTCTTGTAGGTGTCGTACCCCTTGAATTCAGCAACCTTGCGCGGCTTGCCGTCACGGAACAGGATGAACTCCAGGGCGTGGAATCCGAGAATAGACTGGTCTTCTATGTTGTCGGTGGTGCCGGCGTTGAAGCTGCTCAGGAGCAGGGTGCGGTTGAGTGGCCACGAGTCGATGGTTGGGTCGATGTCGAAGTCGGAGGCGGCGCCCATCAGGAATGCCTCGCTGAGCTCCCAGTTCTCGCGTGCCTCGAGAAACTCTTCGCACGCGGAGTTGATTCTGTCTTGTGTTATTGTCTCTACGGTCAGTCCGTAAAGGTCTTTCTCCAAATCTTCCACATCGTCGGCCAGTTCCCTGTATGTGGGTATGATGACTCTGTCGGTGAGATTTGAAAGCACGCTTCTCAGATATGCTTCCTGTGCGTCACTGAGCTTTGTCGAGGCTATGGCCGTGTTCGCTTTTTCCAGTTCTTTGCATAGCGCGTCGCATGAGTTTATGGCCTCGTTTCCGAAGTTTCTGTTTGCGTACTCCGTGTTCTGACCGCCTTTGTTGTCATCATCGTCATCAGAGCATGACGTGAATGACACCGTGCTCATCATGAGGGCGGCAATAGGAAGGATAAGATGATTTTTCATTTCTGATTTTATTTTTGTTATGTATTTTGTTCCTTTCTCTTGGGATGTCCCCTTCTTGCTTTGGAATGTTCTTTTTGAGTTTTATGGATGTTCCTTTCTCGCTTTATTGTTGATATATAAAAGTGCTGCGTTGTCTTAAAGGAACCATCCCTCGTAGGCCACTCCGATGCTTACCGACGGCTCGTCGTTGTAGAGTTTCTTCAGGAAGCGGTGTGAGTATTCTGCTTTAACCACCACCTGACGCACGGGATGATAGTTTATGCCCACGGCCATGCGCTTCACGCTGGTATAGTCGTATGGAGTGTTCTTCGTGACCGAAGCGTACGGGTCGTACTGTTCGTAGCGGCCGAAAACATAAAGGTGTCTGTTGTCATTGCGCATCTTTGCTATCTGCGAGAATATATCGTAGCCGGCCTCTATACCCACGGCGTAGGCATTCTTGCTGACAAACGCCGAGTGCTTGAACGGTGATTTGTTGTTCAGGCGGTTGTAGAGGTATTTCAGCTGTTCGGCATCGCCGAGATATCCGTAGTCGGCCTGACCGCGCACAATCCAGTTGTGGGCTTTGTAAGTGAAGTCGAATGAGCCTATGACCACCTGTCCCTTGTATTCGGCCTCCACTCCGTTGGCGTTGTTGGGATAGCTGTTGCCGATGGAGTGTCCGTAGTATCCGCTAACACCGATGCGCAATCCGGGTATGCTGTAGTTGTCGACGCGCAGTGACACTCCGTACTTGTTGGCCACTTCAAATTCCAGTGGCGATGACGTTCCCATGTTTATCCATCCGGTGTTTGTGAAGTTGTCGGCGTTGAGTCCGGCAAGTAGCTGGGCCTCGTAACGGAAGTCGCCATGACGTCCCCAAAAGCTGATACCTGTCTGATGCCACGTTGAGGGCAGTACGGTGTTCTCGCCTTCCGGACGGTATACCGTGAAGAAATTGAGTGGCTCGTGGTGTGCGTTGGTGAGTCCCACCGGCACGACGATGTGTCCCATGCGCAGGTTGGCCCATTTGGCCCACGACTTCTGAATCCAGAACTGCTCCAGTTCCACTTCGCCGCCTTTCTCGGTCTCCTGTTCCCACTCGCCGCCTTCCTCGTCTTCCTTCTCGTATGCGGCGCCGGTGCCTCCGTGCTCGAACTCTATCTCCGTGCCGAAACTCCAGCCCTTGCCGAAGTCGTATCCCATGTATATCACGGCGTGCGGAATGTCGAAGCGTCCGTGGCTCGGATCTTTCTCGTGGCTTTCCGGTTGACTGTAGCGACTGACATGGTCGCTGAAGAAGTTGCGGCTGTAAGCTATCTCGCCATAGCCGCCTATACTGAGGCGCTTGCCCCCGACATGCTGCATCACGCTGTCGGCAACAGTCTCTTGTGCTCCGACTGTGCAGGGCATGCCGCCACCGATAATGGAGCATGCCATCAAAAAAAACAATCTATTCATTTATTTCATCTATTGGTTTTTATGTCTGCAAAGGTATTGGCTTTTGCTGTTTTACGCAATACTTAAAAATCGTGAAATGCTGCAAACGTAAAACATCCTTTACCAAACAACTTACCAAAAAATAATGAATACGGTCAGAACAAAACAGACATTGCATTGCACAGCGGTACTTCCTGCATCATGCCGTTGTGCGGGGAAAGGTGTGATTGGATGACAGAAAGAAGTTCCGTCACGCCGGATAAAAAAAGCTCCGTCACGCTTGTGTGATGTGTCTGCGTGACGGAGCCTTGTGTTTTTATACTGATTCCACGGTGTTTTTATACTAATCCACGGCCGTGGCAATTTTTAAACTTCTTGCCGCTGCCGCAGGGGCATGGGTCATTGCGTCCCGGCAACTTTTCCTTGACGATGGGAGCCTGAGGCTGTCGGCCGCGGGTGTCTTGTGCTGCGGCTGCCGCTTGATTGGGATCGGTGAGCTGCTCTTCTTCCAGATTGCGCTTTGTCTCGGTATACTGTTGGCGCGGCTGCTCCGGCATTTCCTCCTGTGCAGCCTGCGGAGCCTGTTGCATCTCGGGTATGGCACTGCGCATGAGTATGGCGGCTATGCGGTCGTTCACGCTGTTCACCATGCTGTCGAACAGCTTGACGCTCTCAAGTTTGAAGATGAGCAGCGGGTCTTTCTGTTCGTATGAGGCGTTCTGCACACTGTGTTTCAGCTCGTCGAGCTCTCTGAGGTTTTCCTTCCAGCAGTCGTCGATGATGTGGAGTAGAATCATTTTCTCAAACTGTTTCACCACGCTCTTGCACTCGGTGTCGTATGCTTCCTTCAAGTCGCACGGTATGTTGTACATGCGGTGGCCGTCGGTGATGGGTACCATGATGCGCTCGTACATCGAGCCTTGGTTCTCGTAAACCTGCTTTATGATGGGCCATGCCACCGACTGTATGCGCTCGGTCTTGCGCTTGAACACCTCTATGGCTTGCTGGAATGACTTCTCGTGCAGTGATTCCCTGTCCATGTTTCTGAACTCTTCTTCGGTGAAGGGTACCTCCATGGCCAGGATGTGCAGGAATTCTTCCTTGCATCCTTCGTAGTCGTTGCTTTCGATGATGTTCACTACACGGTCCCAGATGATGTTGGTTATGTCCATGCCGATGCGTTCGCCCATGAGTGCGTGGCGGCGCTTCTCGTAAACTACGGTGCGCTGCTTGTTCATAACGTCATCGTATTCGAGCAGGCGCTTGCGTATGCCGAAGTTGTTTTCCTCCACTTTCTTCTGTGCGTTCTCGATGCTTTTCGATATCATCGAACTCTCGATCATGTCTTCTTCCTTGAAGCCCATCCTGTCCATTACGCGGGCTATGCGCTCTGAAGCGAAAAGACGCATGAGCTTATCCTCCAATGAAACGAAGAATACAGACGAACCCGGGTCGCCCTGACGTCCGGAACGTCCGCGGAGCTGGCGGTCTACGCGGCGGCTCTCGTGGCGTTCGGTACCGATGATGGCAAGACCTCCGGCTGCCTTCACTTCAGGTGACAGCTTGATGTCGGTACCACGGCCGGCCATGTTGGTGGCTATGGTAACGGCGCCGAGACCGTTGGTGCTTTGTCCGGCCAGTGCCACGATGTCGGCTTCCTTCTGGTGCAGCTTGGCATTGAGTACCTGGTGGGGTATCTTCCGCATGCTGAGCATCTTTGAGATAAGCTCCGATATCTCTACGGATGTGGTGCCCACGAGGACGGGGCGACCGCTTTCGCGCATCTTTACTATTTCCGCTATTACGGCATTGTACTTGGCGCGTGCCGTCTTGTATATGCGGTCGTCCATGTCTTTTCGCAGGACAGGACGGTTGGTGGGTATTTCAACGACATCGAGCTTGTATATATTCCAGAACTCGCCCGCCTCGGTTGAAGCGGTACCGGTCATACCCGACAGCTTGTGATACATGCGGAAGTAGTTCTGCAAGGTGATTGTGGCAAATGTCTGTGTGGCTGCCTCCACCTTCACATGCTCCTTGGCCTCGACCGCCTGATGTAGCCCGTCGCTCCAGCGGCGGCCTTCCATGATACGTCCGGTCTGTTCGTCGACAATCTTAACCTCGCCGTCGATTACCACATATTCGTCATCTTTGTTGAACATGGTGTATGCCTTGAGCAGCTGTTGCAGTGTGTGCACACGCTCGCTCTGTATGGCGTACCGGCCGAGCAGCTCGTCTTTCTTGTCAAGGCGCTCCTGACTGCTCAGGCCGGGTTCAACCTCAAGCGCCGATAGTTGTGCCGCGATGTCGGGCAGAACGAACAGTGTGGCGTCGTCAACTTCGCGTGCGAGCCATCCCGTTCCCTTGTCGGTGAGGTCGCACGAGTTGAGTTTCTCGTCGACAACGAAGTACAGCGGCTCCACGGCTTCGGGCATACGCCTGTTGTTGTTCTCCATGTATATCTCCTCAGTCTTCAACATTCCGGCCTTGATTCCTTCTTCCGAAAGGTATTTGATGAGCGGCTTGTTCTTGGGGAGAGCCTTGTGCGAACGGTAGAGCGACAGGAATCCCTCGTCCAGCAGCTTCTGGTTGTTGGTGGCTTTGCCCTCGCTGATTTTCTGTTTGGCTTCTGCCAGATATTGTGTGGCGAGCTTGCGCTGCACCTCAACGATTCTTTCCACGAGCGGCTGATACTCCTCGAACATCTGTACATCGCCTTTGGGTACCGGTCCGGAGATGATGAGCGGGGTACGGGCATCGTCGATGAGCACCGAGTCAACCTCGTCGACGATGGCATAGTTGTGTGCGCGTTGTACCAAATCGGCCGGTGATGTGGCCATGTTGTCACGCAGATAGTCGAATCCGAATTCGTTGTTTGTACCGAAGGTGATGTCGGCTTTGTATGCACGCCGGCGGGCTTCGGAGTTGGGCTGGTGCTTGTCGATGCAGTCTACCGACAGTCCGTGGAACTCGTAGAGCGGTCCCATCCACTCCGAGTCGCGCTTGGCCAGATAGTCGTTTACGGTTACCACATGCACGCCGTTGCCTGTAAGGGCGTTGAGGAATACCGGCAGCGTGGCCACAAGTGTCTTTCCCTCTCCGGTGGCCATCTCGGCAATCTTGCCCTGATGCAGCACGATACCGCCGAAAAGCTGTACGTCATAGTGCACCATTTCCCATTTCAGGTCGTTGCCTCCGGCAGTCCAGTGGTTGTGGTAAACGGCCTTGTCGCCATCTATGGTGATGAAGTCTTTATGCGGGTCGGCGGCCAGTTCGCGGTCGAAATCGGTAGCGGTGACCACCGTCTCTTCGTTCTCGGCAAAACGTTTTGCCGTTTCCTTTACGATGGCGAACACCTCCGGAAGTATCTCGTTGAGCACATTCTCGTATATTTCGAGCACTTCCTTCTCCAGTTTGTCTATCTGGTTGAAGATGTCTTCACGCTCGTCGATGGGCGTGTCTTCTATCTGTGCTTTCAGTTCGGCAATTTTCTCTTCCTGCTTCTTTGCCGAATCTTTGACCTTGCGGCGGAGTTCCTGTGTCCTCTCGCGCAGGTCGTCGTTGTCGAGTCTTGCAATCTTTGGCTGCAAACTTTTTACTTTTTCTACCAGCGGCTCAATCAGTTTTCTGTCCCGTTCTGATTTGTTGCCGAAAAATTTCTTTAGGATTTCGCTGAAATTCATATTGTTGTCTTTTTTATTTTCGTTTATATTGATGTGTGAATGTGCATGTCCTTCCATGCCGTTAGCTAAAATAGTGGTTCGGAAGAACAGCCATTAGGGGCACGTATGCGTATCGCCCGGGTTACGGTGGGGGCAATACGGTCGGTGGTGACAGGGGTGCTTATGCGTTCTGCTTTTGTACCTGCTCCGTATATTATAATGGGAAATTGCGTGAAGGAAGCCCTGTACAGCTGGTCTTCCATATAGTCTTCGTTGACCAGATGCCACCCCGGGGTGACCTCTATCTGTATGTCTCCGTTACGCTCCGGATGAAAACCGTTGCGTATCTTGTATATCTGCGGATTGTTGTTGGCCAGAAGTTGCAACGACGTATATACGTTGCGTATGCCCGAAATCTGTGCCAGAAACTCCTGTGCCCGCTTTGATGCGTCGGTGAAACTTATCTGCTTCTGCTCGAACAGCTTGTGGTTCAGGAACATCTGCGGGCCGAAACATGTCTCCACATACTTGCCCTGCCCCCAGATAGCGCCGAAATACATGTTCAGAAGGTTGGCCGTACGGTTGATGTTGAATGTTCCGGAGGGGATGTTGAACTTAGTATAGTCAGTGTTCTCTTCGTCACAATAGCCTGTGCTCGTTATGACAAAAAGAACTTTTTCCATGCCTATTTTCTTTTCAACATGGTCTATCAGCCGTCCGATTTCATGGTCAAGGCGCACGTAGGTGTCCTGTAGTTCCATCTGACATTCGGCAAGTGGCTTGTGGTCGAAGTTGCCTGCATAGTACGTAATGTTTATGCAGTCGGTTACGGCATCGGCCCCCATGATGTTGCTGTTGATGCACTGGATGGCTATGTCAGTTATACTTTCGTTTACAAGTCCGCTCGTCTTGTATTCCCTGAAACGCCGTGCCCCTGTGAATTTTCGCTTGAACGGCTTCTGCATGCCGCCGGTCATGAAGTAGCTGAAGTTGCCGGACAAGGCGTTTTCCGGTTGCCATTCGCTTGCTTCTATCGTGCGCGGCAGCGAATGGAGGCTGTTGTATGCCTGCAGCCACGACGGTGGGGTATCGAAATAGTATGTCGTCGAGCACCACGTACCGTCGTTGTCGTCAATCCATATCGCTCCGTCGGCGGCATGTCCGGCTGACAGGATGGCCGCGTCACGGAATGGGGCGACGGAGTAGACCAAGGCCTTTCCGTTTGTGGCCACCTTCAGTTCGTCGCATATTGTCGACGTGCTCAGGTTTTTGGGCGAGGAACAATCCTTTGTGAAATATCCCTGATGGTTGTTGTCGTCAACGCAGTATACCGGCCTGAGTGTCTCCTTGTCGAGCCATCTGGCACCCACAATGCTGTTGTAGAACGGGGTGGTGCCGGTGGCTATCGACGCTATCGCCGATGCCCTGTCAATGTTGGCGAACGGATAAGATGCGTTAGTGTATACCGTACCGTCTTTCAACAGCCTCTTGAAACCGTTGGCTCCGTAGAGCGGGACAAATGCCTCCATATAGTCAGACCTCAGCTGGTCGATGGAAATGTTAACGACCAGTTGCGGTGCCGACATGACAATCTGTTCCTGCGCATAGCCTGTTATGGCGAATGTCGCAAGCAGTGTGAGCGATATGTATCTGTATTTCTTCATTTATTGTCTGTAGGAAGGAAACTTAATATTTGTCCAACATCTTATCAGCAAAGATAGTGCCACAATGTACATGCCCTCTGCATATTCCTGTAAAAAAGCCCCGATAAAGAACAATATAATCATGGAAAGTGATATTTTCCAATAATTTGTCTTTTTCCGTCTTGCCACATTATATATATATATCAGTGGTATAGGGTTCAGCAGCAGTATCTGCAGGTTGGTGCTCGTGGTGGGATGCTTGGAGAAAAACAATATCGTTATGATGATACCGGCCATGCCTGTGACGAGCATAAGCAGGCAGTCCCATGCCACGAAAGTGCTTTTTCTCCTGTATTCGATAAATGCTGTAGCAATGGAGACAGCCAGCAGTATGCACGCACATTGGGTGGGAGAGAGCGGAAACTCTTTTTCCGTGACATGCGTTTGCGGTTCCAAAACTGTTCTTGTGCTTGTCACCAGAGGGCGGCGTTTGCCGTCGGCAGACTTGATGTATGCCTTTTCAAAATCGTTCTCGAGATTGGAAGGCAGGAACTGCTGCTCCCGCCGGCTCATCTTTCTGTCGGCCTTGGCTCCTATACACAGGTCGTTGCCGAATGAGGCCCACGGATGTCCCTCGGTATGCCCGTGTATTGCCTGACGGTAGGTGGGATATTGCTGTTTCTCCGGGTATACCATTTCTCCGTCGATGCAGCGTTCTATCATGTCACGGGCCTTTGTCGTGCAGTTGTTATAGAAGAAGTTGTACCTGTAAACTCTGTTTTGCGGAAGGTAGTTTTCCATGAGGGCATAGTACAACGCCTGCTTTTCGTCGGTGGTCAGATTGAGCACTTGCTCCACGATACCCCTTCCCGTGCGTGCATATTCCCTTTGGAAATAGTTGAAGGGAATGATGCCAAGCTCATAGTCGGTCAGGCCCATGGTGAAGCGGAGTGCAAAGAAAGACTTCTTGAAACTGAATATTCCGTAATTGAACGTCAGGTCTTCACCGTTGCGCATGTCGTGGAATCTGAGTGCCGTATGGCCGTACAGGCTGTAAATCTCACCGCCCGCCGAACATGTAATCAGGCTTACTTCGATTGAATCGTCGGCTGTATCTGTCTTTGTGTCAGCAGATTGTGCGGTCTCGAAGCCATTGGCGCGAAGACACGATACCCACCCCGATATCATCATGATAACGGTCACCGCGATAACTCTTTGGAAGGTTGTCAATCGTTTCACGATGCAAAAATACTTTCTTTTTTCTACTTTCAGTGCTATTATCTCGTTTTTTTTCAATAATTTTGCAGCTCGTAAGAGAAAAATATAAGATGAATTTAACAATAGACATTGGTAATACGTGTACCAAACTTGTCGCTTTCGACGGAATGACGCCCGTGGAAGAGATAAGGATGGACGGCGGGGAATGGTTCAAATTAAGGAATATCTGCAATAAGTATTGTTTCAGGAAAGGTATTTTCTCTACAGTGGTAAAAGTGCCGGAAGGGCTTGACAACGAGATAAAGGGGTTGCCGTTTCCGATGATGCAGCTTGTGTCGGGAGTCACCCCCGTTCCCATCAACAACCGTTATGCCACACCACACACGCTGGGTACGGACAGGCTGGCGGCGGCTGTAGGAGCATATTTCCGCCAGAAAGGCCACGACCTGCTGATTGTGGATGTCGGCACATGTATTACATACGACTTTGTCACTTCTGCCGGAGACTACCTCGGAGGCAATATTTCTCCCGGTCCTACGGTAAGGTTGAAGGCACTCAACAGCTTCACCGATTCACTGCCGCTTGTCAACCGCAAGGGTGACACTCCCGAGCTGGGCTTCGACACCGAAACGGCAATCAGAAGCGGGGTCATGTATGGAGTGGAGCGTGAAATAGAAGGCTATATAAATTATTTTTTATTAAAATATCCAAGTCTTTTTGTTTATTTAACGGGTGGCGTCTCTTTAAACTTGCACATTTCGGAAAAAAAGTGCATCTTTGCAGACAAATACATTGTCCCCGAGGGATTAAATCGTATACTTCTCTATAATGAAGAACTTTTATTGAATGAAAAAGCTAATAATAATAGGTAGCATAATGCTTGGCGGCATATATGTGTCTGCAAGTGCGCAGAGCGGCACAAACTCTCCTTATAGTCAGTATGGATTGGGTGTCTTGTCCGATCAGTCTCAGGGATTCAACCGCGGTATGAACGGTTTGGCCTTAGGTCTGCGTTACAGCGACCAGGTGAACATGCTCAATCCGGCGTCATATTCAGCCGTCGACTCGTTGACAATGATAATTGACGTCGGTCTGTCCGGTCAGATAACCAATTTTGAGGAGGGCGGACGCAAACTCAATGCCAACAATGCCGACTTCGAGTATGCCGTGGCCTTGTTCCGCCTGATGCCGAAAGTAGGTGTCAGTGTGGGTATTGTGCCTTTCACGAATATAGGATACAGCTATTCGAGCAGTTCGAAAATCGGTTCGTCCGAGGAGTCGGCAGTTTCCACATCCACCGAAAACCATTACGGTTCGGGTGGCTTCCATCAGGCCTTCATCGGTTTCGGATGGAACATATTCAAGGGGCTTTCGGCGGGTGCCAACGTGTCTTATCTTTGGGGAACGTACGACAAGTCGATATCTGTTGTCAACAGCGACAGCTATGTAAACAGCATCGTAAAGACATACACCACCAGTGTGAGCAACTATAAGATAGATTTGGGATTGCAGTGGGAGCAGAAACTCCCTGCCGGCAATTACCTTACCATAGGAGCCACTTACGGTATCGGCCATAAGCTGGGTGCGGATGTAGAAGCCACAGTGTCGAATACCAACAGTCAGACAAATGTTTCAGACCAGACTACGAGCACAGTAAAGAACGGTCTCAGCCTGCCTTCAACATTCGGTGCCGGCCTGTCGTGGAGGCATGCCGACAAGTGGACGGTAGGTGTGGATTACTCATTGCAGAAATGGGGCGGGATGGATTTCCCCGAATACGACACCTCTTCCGGCATATACACGATGAAAAGCGGATTGCTGAAAGACCGCAACAAGATTACCTTGGGAGGCGAGTGGGTGCCCAATGCGGAGAGCTCGCGTTTCTTCGACCGTGTGCACTACCGTGCCGGAGCGTCTTTTGCCACACCTTATATAACAGTCAACGGACACGACGGACCCAAGGAATACAGTGCGAGCGTAGGTTTCGGCCTGCCTCTCAACAAGTCCGTTCTTAACATAAGCGGCCAGTGGGTGCGCTCCGAGGCCACCGGTCTCATAAAGGAAAATACATTTCGTATTAATATAGGCCTTACGTTTAATGAACGTTGGTTTATGAAATGGAAAGTAAATTGATTTTTCTATCCGCAGGCGGCGCATGCCGCATAAAACGCAACAAGGGTATGAGACACCTGCCGGGTGTCTTCATACTCTTATTGCTGTTTGTGTCGTGCTCGGGTGAGACGGAGCATACGGCACCCGCAATCAACGACCGCGATTCGGTGTCGGTGATGACAAGCTATGGCGTGAATACGCTCGTGTCCGATTCCGGTGTCATAAAGTACAGGATTGTCACCGAGTGTTGGGATGTCAACCAGACAAGGCAGCCGTCGCGATGGACATTTATAAAAGGCGTGTTTTTCGAGCAGTTTGACGACAAGTTCCATCTGCAGGCATATGTACAGGCCGACACGGCGTGGTATTATGACCAGCTGAAGTTGTGGGAACTGCGCGGAAGGGTGCGCGTGCGCAATGTCAACGGCTTGCGGTTTTCGGGTGAAGAGCTCTTCTGGGACGGCAGATTGCATGAACTCTATTCAAACAAGTTCTCGCGTCTGATAACTCCCGAGCGCACTTTGCAGGGCTCTTATTTCCGCAGTGACGAACAGATGACGCGCTATACCGTGTCGAATACGGCCGGCTCGTTTGTCAAGTCAACCGTCGACGGAAGCGGTACACCGGCCGTCGACGGCGAAAACAAGACCGACACCACCGATACGGCGGCAGTGCAGATACGTCCGGCGGCGACACCGCGTGCTGCATCAAACAAACCAATCATGAGACAATGACAGAGCAGATAATAGGACTGATAATAACGATGATATTCTCCGCCTTCTTTTCGGGCATGGAGATAGCCTTTGTGTCAGGCAACCGCATGTTGGCCGAAATGGACAGGGTGAAGAGCGGCATCGCCCACAAGGCGATAGGTTTTTTCTACCGTCATCCCAACAATTTTGTCAGTACGATGCTTGTGGGCAACAACATTGCGCTGGTAATCTACGGAATCCTCTTCGCGCAAATATTCGACAGCACCATCTTCAGCGGCCTCAACGACGGACAGCGGGTCACTGCCGATACGGTATTGTCGACGCTCGTCGTTTTGTTCACGGGCGAGTTCATGCCAAAGACGATATTCAAGAGCAACCCCAATGCAATGCTTTCCATATTTGCCATACCGGCGTTCGTCTGTTATGTGGTGCTATATCCCATATCGCGTTTCGCCACGTGGCTGTCCAGAATAGTTCTCCGTGTGGTGGGGGTGAAGATGCTCAAGGAGAAAGAAGACAAGGAATTTACCAAAACCGACCTCGACTATCTCGTGCAAAGCAGCATCGACAATGCAAGGGATGCCGGCGAAATAGAGGATGAGGTGAAGATATTCCACAACGCTCTCGACTTCTCCGACACCAAGGTGCGCGACTGCATGGTGCCGCGGACGGAGATGGAAGCCGTGGACATAGACGACTGCACGCCCGACGAACTGAAGAACCGTTTCATCGAAAGCGGCTTCTCAAAGATAATCGTCTACAAGGAAGACATCGACCATATCGTGGGATACATACATTCCTCCGAGATGTTCCGCAATGCCGACAAGTGGAGGGAGCACATCTGCACCATGCCTTTCGTGCCCGAGACTATGGCTGCGAGCAAGCTCATGCACATCTTCCTGCAGCAGAAGAAGAGCCTCGGGGTTGTGGTGGACGAGTTCGGAGGCACGAGCGGACTCATAGCCCTCGAAGACATTGTGGAAGAGATTTTCGGAGACATCGAAGACGAGCACGACAGCAACAACTATATAGCCACACAGACAGACGCCAACGAGTATATACTCTCGGCACGTCTTGAGATAGAGAAAGTGAACGAGATGTTCGGCCTCGAGCTTCCCGAAGATGATGACTATATGACCGTGGGCGGCCTCATCCTGCACGAGTATCAGAGTTTCCCGAAACTTAACGAAGTGGTGAAGATTGGCAATTTTGAGTTTAAGATTATCAAAAATACCATGACAAAAATAGAATTGGTGAAGCTAAAAGTCATGAACTGAGCTATTTTTTGAGTGATTTATAACGCCGTTTGCTATAATTTTAGTAATTTTGTCCGCTAAAGTGACAACAAATGTCAATAGAGAAAGAAGAATAATATAAAACAATTAATAAAAAGTAATGGCAGCATTAGGAACAATTAGAAAAAGAGGCGCTATTCTGGTCGCAATCATCGGCCTTGGCCTTTTTGCGTTTATCGCTGAAGAGTTTGTCCGTTCTTGTGAAACCACAAGCAACGCGGCACGTCAGCAAGTGGGTGAAGTATTGGGGGAGAAAATCTCGGTTCAGGATTTTCAGGCTCTCGTAGACGAGTATCAGGAGGTCATCAAGCTGACCCAGGATCGTGACAATCTCCCCGAAGACGAGCTGAACGGACTCAAGGATCAGGTATGGAATACATACGTAAACAATGCCATTTTGGCAAATGAGGCAAAGGAAGTGGGACTGACAGTGACCGACGAGGAGCTTCAGAACATACTCCGTGAGGGCCGCAACCCCATCTTGAGACAGACTCCGTTTGTCAATAAGCAGACCGGTCTCTTCGATGCTTCTGCGCTGACAAAGTTCCTTTCAGAGTATAAGTCGATGCAGGGACAGAACGCCCAGATGGCAGAACAGTACAAAACCATCTACAACTATTGGAAGTTTATAGAGAAGACGCTGCGCCAGCAGACACTCAACGTAAAGTTTCAGAGTCTCCTTGCCAACAGCCTGATATCCAACCCCATCTCTGCAAAGATGGCATTTGAAGGCCAGACGGTGGACAACGACATTGAACTTGCCTATATCGAGTACTCTACCATAGCCGATGACAAGGTGCAGGTGAGCGATGCCGACCTGAAGGCAAAGTACGATGAGGAAAAGGAGAAGTTCAAGCA
>NZ_URNN01000064.1 GCF_900549175.1 uncultured Prevotella sp.
TAATCGGCGCAAGCCGACAACTCGTAATTCAAAATTCAAAATTCGTAATTCAAAATCAGACAGTTCTTATGTCTATCGTCTTTTCCAGCTTGCGTTTCTTGTCCGTAACCTTCAGTGTCATGGTGCCGGGTGTCTTTGTGCTGCGCACCACGACGACGAGCTGTCCGGCAAAGAGCTTCATCTGCGGTTCGGTGAACGGCTCAAGCGATGTTGCGTCGCCGTTGCAGGCGGCCTGATATGTGCCTTCGCCCGTCACCTCGAACGTCAGTTCGTCGTCGGCCGTGGGGCAGAAGTTGCCGTCCTTGTCGGCAAGCGACACCGTCACAAAGGCCATGTCGTCGCCGTCGGCAGCCAGTGTCTTGCGTTCCCCGTCGGCATATTCGGCCGTGAGAACGAGCTGTGCCGGTGTGCCGGCGGTGCGCCTCACGTCCTCTCCAATCTTGTTCCCGTCGGCGTCGTATGCCACCACACGTATTTCTCCCGGCTCATATTTCACGTCGTTCCAGCGCAGGCGGTAGCGGTCGAGCCGGCCCTCCCTGTTCTTCCTTACGCGGCCCTGGCTCTTGCCGTTGACGAAGAGTTCGCCCTCCACGCCGTCCGTATAGCAGTACACCGGGGTCACCTTTCCCTTGCGGTCGGGCCATGTCCAGTGGGGCAGCAGGTGCACGGTGTGCTCGCGGGTGTTCCACTTGCTGCGGTAGAGATAGTAGCGGTCTTTGGGCAGTCCGGCCAGGTCGCAGATGCCGAAGTAGCTGCTGCGGCTCGGCCAATACTCGTCGTAGGGTGTCGGTTCGCCCAGATAGTCGTAGCCGGTCCACACAAACTCGCCTATCACCTGCGTGTAGTCGTCCTGCCAGCGCCAGTCGTCGTCGGGCAGGTTGCTCCACGAACAGTATTCGGTGTCGTAGCCGTTGCACTGCCCGTCGGCGTATGTCCGCTTGTTGGACACCTCTACCGGGAATTTGTAGATGCCGCGCGAGCTTACCGTCGATGCCGTCTCTGAGCCGAGCAGGAAGCCCTGCGGCAGCTCCTTCAGGCCCTTTTCGTATTTGTGCAGGCGGTAGTTGAAGCCCGGCACGTCCATAACCTGTGCGAATCCCGTCTTCATTGCGTTGTCCACGCGGTCCATACCCTGCGTCACCGTGCGCGAGGGGTCGAGCCTGTGGCAGATGTCCTGCAGGCGGCGGGCAATGTCGCTGCCGCCCTTCATGCCCTGTTCGGGTATCTCGTTGCCTATGCTCCACATCACTATCGAGGGGTGGTTGCGGTGGTTTTTCACAAGGTTCTCCATGTCGCGGTCTGCCCATTCGTCGAAGAAGCGGGCGTAGCCGTTCTTGCACTTGGCGTATTTCCACATGTCGAAGCTCTCGGCCATCACCATCATGCCCAGCGAGTCGCAGATGTCCATCTGCATCTTCGACGGCATGTTGTGCGCCGTGCGTATGGCGTCGCAGCCCATCGCCTTCATCATCTTTATCTGGCGTATCAGCGCGGCCTTGTTTATGGCGGCGCCGAGCGGGCCGAGGTCGTGGTGCAGGCAAACGCCCTTGAACTTGCGTGTCTGTCCGTTCAACTGGAATCCGCCCTCCTTTGTCACCGTCGCCATGCGTATGCCCACGTTCACTGTCTGCTCGTCTACGAGCTTGCGGTCGCGGTACAGTTTGGTCACGAGCCTGTAGAGATATGGCGATTCGGGCGACCACAGCTGCGGTTTCTTCACGTCGAGCACGGCGTTTATGTCGCCCGTCTCCGTCATGTCGCAGTGGCTTTCGGCCACGACGAATCCCTTACGGTCGTACAGGGCTATGTTCACGCCCATCGTTCCGTCGGTGATGTTGCCCCCAACCTTGGCCGTAACCTTCATCTCGGCCGTCTTCTTGTCGGCACGGGTGGTGTAGGCGAATGTCTCGAATGTCTCGAAGCGCGCTTCGTCTTCGTTCACTATGAGTGTCACGGGGCGGTAGATGCCGCCTCCGGGATACCAACGGCTGCTCTCCTCCACGTTGTTCAGGTCCACCTCTACGGTGTTGTCACCCGTCTTCACGTACGGTGTTATGTCGGTCTTGAAGGCGTTGTAGCCGTATGCCCAGTAGCCGGCGCGCCGTCCGTTGACGCTCACCGTTGGCTCGCTCATGGCTCCGTCGAACACCAGTTCGGCGTGCTTGCAGCCTGCCGGAATGTGTATTGTCGTCTTGTAGTGGCCTTCGCCTATCCACGGCAGCGCACCTGAGCGCCCCGACTTTTCCGTCTTCTCTTTCTCGCCGTTCTGCTCTATGGCCACCACCTGCAGGTCCCACTTCTTGTCGAACGGCCCGCTTATGGCCCAGTCGTGCGGTATGCGCACGCTTTCCCACTGCGCCTTGTCGCGCGAAAACTGCCATCCTTCGCTCAGCACCGTCTCGTGGCGTTGTGCCGTGGCCGTGGCGGCGAGCGACAGGGCAAGTAATAATGCTTTGTTCTTCATATCGTTTATAAGTTTTAGTAGCTTTTATAATGTTCTGCAAATATAATGTTTTTTTTGTTAACGGCCTAACATTCGTGTCACTTTATTTCCCCTGCACCCGGATTGCGGGACGTGATTTGCACCGTATGTGAATATTTGCGACAAAACACTTCGCCGTACGCCGCAAAACCGCCGCTTGCCGCCGGTGGGGCGAAAATGGCGCATTTTCGGCTGAAACAGGATGCGCTGACTGTCAGATACTTACGGAACGGGCGGACAAAAGCGGCGTGTAAAGAAAGCAGAGAGGCCCGTTTTGCCATGCAAAAGTGCCCATATCGCACTGCAATATGGGTACTTTTGCACTGTGATATGGGCACTTTTGCAAGGCAATATGAGTCTTTGCATGGCAAAACGGGCCGTTTCAGACCGTGATTCGGCCGTTTCGGGAGCCGGAAACGGTGTTTCTGAGGTATTACGGCCGTCGTTTTGTGCCCGCGAAGGGCATTTTCCGGCATCCTGTTTTTCCAGAATGAGTGGAAAAAAGTGCGTTTTTTAAGAATAAAAATTACACATCAGCATCCCTTCCGTCATGTTTTTGGTTCCGTATATGTGGGAAATCGTTGGGGTGTGTGACATTATTCCGTCCCGAGTTGCTCTTTCATCTTCCTTATATTGTCCTTGAACTGCCCGAAGTTGCGGTACAGATGCTCGCGTACGTTAACCGGTATGATGCGGCCGTCGGGAGCCATCAGCTCATAATGGGGTATGCCGTTGAAGCGGAAGAGGGCCATCAGACGGTTGTAGTCATCCTGCGACAGGCGGTAACATTCCTCGCCACGCAGGTTTTTTGCCACATATTCGTCGTATTGTTTCTGTGGAGAATAGCGTTCGCCGGTGATGAAAACCATTTCCACGTCGGGCAGTGTTGCGATGGAGTCGCGGAGTTCCTGCGTGCGCTCGATGTTGGCGCGGCACGGCGCGCAGTATATCCCCCAAAAGTCGATGTAGACAAACTTGCCCCTGTACCGGTCCGTTATGGCTCGCAGTACATCGGTGGCCTTGCTTTCGGGCAGGCCGTAGGCCATGGTCTTGGGGGCTGTCAGCTCGTCTTTCATCTCGTCGAGCAGGCTGCGCACGAATGGCGATGTCACGATATTGCGCCTTCTGTCCATGTCTTTCAGTGTCTCGTCGGGCCGGTGTTCAAACTGATTTTTGTATCTGTTTTTGTTGAGCCAGGTCATCTGCAGGAGTATCGACGGATGTGGGCCCGTGCCGAACAGTGCCCTGTCTGCGGCCATGGCGGTGCTGTCCGTTCCTATTGTTATTCTTTCACCGTCGTATTGTCTGAATATGGGGGAGCTGTATTCATACCGGTTGAGCAGGGTGCTCATGTTGCCGGTGAATATCAGGCACGACAGGTCCTCCACCGGCAGGCGGCGCACTGTGGAGTAGTTGTCGGTGTCAAGCTGTTCCTTGTCCATTTCGTTTCTTATACATCCGTAGAACGTTATTATGTGTCTCATCAGGACATATGTCCTCAACAGATGCGTTTCGCGCGGCGAAAGTCCGCATCGTCCGGCTATGTAGTCTGTTGTGGCAAGCATGCTGTCCACCTTCGACTCCATCCATTTGTCGTATCCGGACATGGGCATGCTGTCGGCCACGGCCTTCACTTTGCTGTATTCCAGTGCCGGACTGCCACCCCTTCTTGACATTATATTGAGCAGGCGGGTGTATCCGGCTGTCTCCGGATATGTAACTTTTCCTTTGTCGTTGATGGTGATGTCAAGCGTGTCGCCGGCCTCCGTATAGAAGTAATATATGGTTCTGTCATCCATGAGATAGGATATGCTGGGGTGGTTTACGGGGATGGTGGCGGTGAATGTGCCGTCGTCGGCAACGTCGAAGACCTGCGGGAGGTCTTCCTGAGTCATGCTGTTGGAGCCAAGATAGGTTATTGTATTGGGGTGTTTGCCCGTGAACCGTCCTCGCACCACGCCCGTGCCACGGCGGAAGAATGTGCTTTCGTCGGTGATGCCTTGCCTGCCTGCTTTGGTCTTCTTGGGCTTGGGCAGTGGTGTCCCGCTGTCATGTATGCCCCAGATTGTCCATCCGTCAGGGCCTTCGGTGAAGTCGATGAAGCGTGTGGTGTGCGGCATGGGCTCAAAAGAGACCTTGAAGTCGGTCTTGCCCGATGGCGGCATGTAGAAGCGTTTGGCCAATGTGATGCCAATGCCGTGGCGTGCTGCGTACTTCTTTCCGTCATCGCCGGTCAGTGTCGAAGCCCGCGCTATGCGTATCCATTCGTTCGGTTTGTATTCGGAATGAAACGAAACGACGGTTGCAGTGTCGGTGAATTCCACTTTGGTGACGGTCAGCGAGCTCCCCGTGTTGGACAAAAGCCATGCCGGTCGCTCCATCGTTTTGGTTTTCCTGCCATGTGCCGTAAGTGCGAAAAGTGCCAGGCATGTAGATAATAATAATTTGTTCATGTGGTTTGAATGTGGGTATAGGTATGGATATTTGTGTTATTTCTTCTCCGGCTTCTTGGTGAACTTGTACGCCGCGGTGAGCATTACGTAGCGCGGTATGCAGTTGTACCATGTCTCGGTGCGGCCCTGCGCGTTGATGTTGTAGCGCACGGCAGACAGCCGGTGCAGCAGGTCGAAGGCCTGTAGTTTGGCCGTAAGGCGGCCATTGAAGAAGGAACGGGTGAGCTGTGCGTTCCATACGAGGTCGTCGGTGTTCATCATCCGGCTGCTGTAGCCGCGGCGGCAGAACATGTTTATGTCTGTGGCCACGGTCAGGCCGGTGCCCGGAATGGTGTACTGGGCGTTGCCGCCGTACTGGAAGTCGTAGGTGTCGATGCGCTCGAAGCTGTCGGTGTTGCCCGTGCTGTTGCGCATGACGAGCTTTGATACGATGGCCGCCGAGAGCTTGTCGTGGCGGTATGACACCTTGCCGTTGAGGCGGGTGTAGATGTTTGTCACCTTGCTCAGCACGTCGGCATCGGTGTCGTAGGCTATGTCGAAGTCGACGCTGCGCTCGTATTTCACGCTTCCGTTTACGTCGAAGCGCAGGCGTTTCTGCCTGTCTATGGGGCGCTGCCATCCGGCCTTCAGCGTTCCGCTCCAGTTTCCGTCAACGTTGTCGGTCATGCGGGTGTAGGCACCGGTGGCCGAGTTGTATGTGGTTCGGGTGCCGCGTGCGTTCTGTTCCAGCCGGAAGTCGTAGCCCACGTACAGCGACGAGCCGAGGCTGTCGTTCTTGAACGTTACGGTTCCTTCCGACTTGTGCGTCTTGCGGTTCTTTATTCCGGGGTTGTTGATGCGTATGGAGAGCGGGTCGGAGTCGTTGCTCACGGGCATTAGCGACGCGAAGTCGGGGCGCGACACGCTGAGGTCGTATCTGAAATATAGTTGTGTCTTGCCGTATGTTCTCAGGAAGATGTGCGGTTCGAGGGATGTATATGCCCTGTGGGCCGTGGTGTCGAGGGTGGCGCAGTGGTAGTTCATTCGCTCTGTCAGCCGCCTGACGGGCAGAGAAATGCGAAAACTCATCTTGTCTGTATATTTCGACATCGCCATTGTGCCGGTATAGGCACGCACCATTGTGTTGGATGTGTGGCTGTTGCCGGCGTCGAGTGCCATGTCGAGCGAGTCGCGGGTGGAGGGCAACAGGCCGAATTCCTCATAGCGTTCGTTGTCCAACATGTCGAGCCTGTAGAAGCCGTTGGTCACGCTTTGCTGGTTCTGCGAGTATTCCAGATACGGTCCTATCTCCCATTCGCCGGGCAGGGCGAAGTCATAATTGACGCTGATGTCATAGTTGTAGTTGCTCGTGTGGCTGTCGGTATAGCTGTTGCGCAGGTCTTGTCCGCCCGTGGCGGCATAGTCGGTGCGCGTCAGGCTGAAGCTTTCGGCGGGCTTGTTGTTGTAGTATGAGCCGCTGAGATTGACCGACAGGTAGTCGCCCGACTCAAAACTCTTGCTCCAGTACAGGTATTGGTTTATGTTGATGCTGCGGTAGCGGTTGCTCCCGAGGCTGTACCGCCTGTTGGTAAGTGTGGTGGTGAAGGTGGAGTCGCGGCTTTCCGACATGCTGTTGCCGTTGGTGTAGCTGAGCCATGTGAAGGAGTTGAGGCGCAGCTTCCGCAGCGAGAACTGGTTCTGCAGATTGAAACGGAAATCGTCGCTGAGCGTTTTCGACGAGCTTCCGCGGTAGATGCTGCCGTCTGTGGCAAAGCTCTCCGAGGCCGTGCTGGTCTCGTTGTCGGCGTCTTTCCATGTCAGTGTTGACGAGAATCTCTCGCTGAAAGTCTTCTCCTTGTCCTCCGTATCGAGGTCGATACCCGCCTGGCGCGTTTTGAGCAGGCCGCGCGGCATGTCCGACGGCTTCCATTCGCCGTCGTTTCCGGGCTTGCGGTCTTCGTTCACGTTGTTGATATTGGCAAAGGCCGACAGGCGGGTGTGGTCGTCGTAGTACAGTCCGAAGGCCCGGCCCAGCCACCTGTCTTCGGTTCCTGCGCCCGCCTCGGCGTTGGCAATGTAGCCCCGCGCGTACTCGCGCTTCAGCTTGACGTCCATCACATACTCCTTTTCCTCGACGTCGCGGCCCGCCAGTTCGCTCTTCTCTGTGCTCTTGTGATACACCTGAACGTTCTTTACGGTGAAGTAGGGCAGGTTTTCGAGCATCACCTTGTTGTCGCCCTTGAAGAAGGCTTTGCCGTTGAGCAGCAGGTTTTCTATCTTCTTTCCGTTCACGTAGATGTCGCCGTTGTCCTTTATTTCCGCTCCGGGCATCTGGCGGATGAGTCCGTCGAGCATCGAGCCTTCGGGCAGGTTGAACGCCGCGGCGTCGTAGACGATTGTGTCGCCGCGGTAGGCTATCTGCACGCGCGTGCCCCTGACCACCAGCTCATTGAGGCTTCCGCCCTCCATGCCGCTGCCGTTGCGGCGCTTTTTCATGAGGTGCTGCGGTATCTCAAAGTACGATTTGCGCCCTATTTTCTTTATCTCGAAGTCGACGAGGCAGTCTTCGTAGCCGTCGTACGATGCCTTGACGATGTACTTGGCCACAGTGCGCGGTACCTTGAAGTCGTACCACGACCATGTTCCTCTGTCGCTTACGTAGCATGTAGCGGTGTCCACCACGGTGGAATCGGGCCGCATCAGCGTGACGAATGCCGCCAGCTTGCCACGTGTGAAGGAGTCGTAGACGCTGCCGCCTATGGTCACTGTCTTTTCTTTCTTTCGGCTTTTCCCTGTGTCGGATGCCGTTTGCGCCTGCATTGCGGTGGCCGCAAGGAGGCTGATGATGGTTATAATGTATTTTCTCATGTGCGTTTTTTGAAAAACGGGCACCGTCATTCGCATGGCAATGCCCGCCGGCCGGGTTCACGGCCTCATATTATTAAACTAAAAAACAATTACTTCTTTTTGAATATCTCATCTATTTGTTTCTGCAACGAGTGGCCTATGAGCCCCGAGGAGACTATCCGCCCGTCCGGACCGATGAGCACATACTCGGGCATGGAGGTGATTCCGTAGGCCCGCGCCACCTCCGACTTGAAGCCGTCGAGGTTGGAAAGGTGCGTCCAGTGTATGCCGCGCTTCTCCACATATTGTGCCCAGTCGTTGCGGTTGGAGGCGAGATAGATGCCGATGATGTTGAGACCGTCATCCTTGTACTGCCTGTTCATAATCTTGAGCATGGGAATCTCTCCGCGGCTTGCCCCGTCCATGTTCCAGAAGAACAGCAGCACATGGCCGCGGCCTACGTATTCGCTCAGGCGGTGGGGCTTGCCTTCGGGGTCGGTAAGCCCCACATCGGTGTACATGAGACCCGGGCGGCGCTTCTCCATGTTGCGGTAGAATTGCCATACGGGCAGCATGGCCTTGTGCGAGGCATATGCCCGGGTGCTGTCGAGCAGGCCGCCGAGTCGTTCGTAGCTCATGTTGGAGTAGGTTCTTGACAGATAGTAGGCGGCGATGGGGCTGTCCATGTTGTCGCGGATGATGCGGTCGGTGGCGGCATCGGCGCTGTCGATGAGGGCGAGCATGCCGTCGTTGTCGATAGTCTGCGTGTAATCCTCTATGTCGGTGGTGTATTTCTTGGCCTCGCGCTCATAGTCGTGCATGCGGTTTTGACAGGCCATGAACTTCATGTTGAGGGCCGACGCGCTCATTGTCCGGCGCGCCATGTCGACCACTACGGGCACGTTGTCGGCGATGAAGGCGTATGTACGGCCATTGTCGTCGGTTATCTCGAACATCTGGTCGGGCTCCGCCTCGTAGGTGAATGTGAAGCTGCCGTCTTCCGCAATGGCTATATCTTCGTAGTCGCCGAAGGGATATGAGGCCGGTCTGAGTATCAGTCGGTCTGTCCCGGGGGCAGTGATTCCGCTTATGTTATGTTTGTTTCGAGGCCGTTCGGCTTTCTCCGGGCAGCTGTAGGTCTCGCTGACGAGCTTGGCCTGGAACTCGTTTCGCATGAATGGTCGGTTGCGGGTGGTTCTCACAAGTTCGATGGGACGAATGCGTTTCTTGCTCTTTCTCTGCAGAGTCATCAGGGCTTTGTCCAGAATATTGTCCCGTTGGCTGTTGGAACTGCCGGTGTACATCTTTCCGGCAAGGGCGCTTATCTCGTCAAACTGCTTGGCGGTGAGCGTGCTTTCGAGGTCTTCCGCGAGTTTGTGGAAGAAGTATACGGCGGCGTCGCATCCCCTTTCGTCGTTGTTGGCCTTGTGTGTGGCATACAGCCCGGCTATGTATCTGGTCTTCTCACGCAGCTCGGCAAAGGCCGTTGTGTCGGTGGGGGCGGCCTTGCTCCTGTTTGACTGGCCGCGGCCGGGTATGTATGTTGTGTTCAGATCGTCCAGTCGCCAGTGGCTTCCCTCCATCTTTATGAGATAGCCGTCGATGGTGTGGCAGGGCAGGGAGTCCTTGTCGTAGAACATTTCACGCCGCCAGACTATGCCGTAGAGCGTGCGCAGCGAGTCCTGTCCGGTGAATGTGGAGAACCGGTAGGTGAAATCGTCGCGCATGTTATAGCGGAAACAGATGCGTGCCCAGTAGGTGTCGGGCCACGAGAATGATATCCAGTGAAACGGCGAATCGCCGTCGGTGGGGCAGTGGGTGAGCATGGTGGTGGCCCGGCTGGTGGTGTGCCTGAAGGCGCGGTCGAGTCTTTGGAGCGACTTCGGCAGCCGTCCTGAGGCGGCATCGCCTTCGCTCAGCATGTATTTGAAGTTCCATACGTAGTGGCCTGTGCCGGGATGCGAGAAGCATATCTTCTTGTCGCCGGTCTTGATGAAGCGCTCTATCTCCTTCTTCATAGGGTCGGAGAGGTTGGCGGATGCAGCTCTTGCCGTTGTCGCTGCCGTGAGCAGCAGCGATGTTATGAGTGTCAGAATGGTCTTCATATTGCGGTGTGGTTTTATTGGTTGTCGGTGTTGTGTGCCTCGGCAGGTCTGTCCTGGCGTGTGATGTTGTTTATCAGAATCTTGTTCATCAGCTTTTGGAACCGTTCGTCGGCCTTTATTATCTGCTCTACGTGGGCCAGATAGACGCTGTCTGACAGGTTGTCGAGGTCGCGTTCCATACGCTCTACGAGTATGGTCATGCTGTCGGCTGCCGTCATACCGGCCGCTGTTGCGGTGGTGGCGGCAGGGGCCTTCCCTGTCTCCGTGGCATTGTTGGCGGTTGCCGGAGGTGTGGCCGCTTGCGCGGATGTATGCCTCGGCGTTGTCGGCGGCGGCATGAGGGGTGTTGCCGGCGGGGTGAGGGGTGTGGTGTCGGGTGCCGGCGGTGTTGTGTTGAGTGCCGTCATCGTGGTGTTTTCCGTGGCGTCGGGATATGTTGTGTTGCGTCCGAGGAACATTCCCGTGACGAACACAAGTGCTATGAATATGGCTGCTGCCGCCCATCTCGCCGTCAGCAGGCGGCGGCGACGGTGGCGTACGATGGCGTCGTAGGTGGCGGTTTCGTCTTCAGAGAGCCATGCCTCGATGTCGTTGCCGTCTGCGGGGGGGGGCAGGATGCCCAGCAGGGCGCGCTCCTCGTCTGTAGCTGCGGCGTTCTTTAGCAGTTCGCAGAGCCTGTGCTCTTCGCCTACGGTGGTCTCTCCGGCGAGGAATAGTTCGGTGAGCCGTTGCTGTTCGGCTGCCGTTGCGGTATGTTTGTTGTCTCTTTTCATTTGCCTTTATATAATAAGGTGTGGTTGCTGTTGTGCCTGTTGCGTTCAGAGGCCGCCCTGTTGCCTTATGGCTTCGAGCAGTTTGCGGCGTGCCGCGCTTAGCATTGCGCTTATCGAGCGGCTTTTTATGCCGGTCACCGTCTCCATTTCGGCCAGTTCCATGTCTGCCATGTGGCGCATGCGGTATAGTCGCGCCTCAGTGGGGGTGAGGCAGCCGATGGCCTTTTCGAGCATGCGGCGGTTGTCGCTGTCTTCCATTGCCGTGGGTTGGCGGCAGATGTCGGGCGGTGGGGCGTATATGCCTGCCGTGATGCGGGTCTTCCTTTTCCTCCATTCGCTCACGCAAATGTTCTTTGCCATGCGTGAGGCGAGTGCCTCGACACCGAGTCTTACGTCTATCCGCTCCCGCATAATCCATAGCCGCATGAGCACTTCCTGTGCCACATCGTCGGCCATGTCGCGGTCTGAGAAGAAGTCGCGCCCTATGCTTTTGAGCTTGGGACGGAGCTTGTTGGCGATATGTTCAAATTCTTCCGGTGTCATCTTTTACGCTTAGTATACGTTTAAGGTTGGGGGATGTTAAGTCTGAAAATGAAAAAAATTAAGTCTGAAAGTGAAAAAAAGTCAGCATAAAAAGAGCATGCCGTCCTTTTGGTGTATCTTTTCCTCGTCCAGCAGTGCGGAAAGGGCGGCGTCTGTATGGTCGTAACGGCCCCTTATGTTGTCCAGTTCGGTTGTGTGGTGTTGGCGTTTGTCGGCAAGCAGTGCCAGTATTGCCGATTTGGCGGCTGCGGTGCCGTCATCATCGGTGTGGTTTTTGTTTCGTTCAAGGCACACATCACATGTATTGCAGTCGTGTGTCTGGTCTTCACCGAAGTAGTTGAGCAGCATGCGGCTGCGGCAGACGCCGTCGGAAGAGAAATATTCCTTCATCGCCTCCACACGTTCAGTGAATCTGTCTTTCAGCTCTTCGTATATCTCTTTCGGGAAAAACAGGTGCTCAGGGTCTTCGCGTCTTTGCGTGTATCGGATGTAGGGAGTGCGTTTGCGCGGTATGAAACTGATGATGTGCTTGCGTCCGAGTGCCTTCAGGGTTTGGTGAACATCGTGCGTGGCGGTGCCGGTTTCCTGTGCGAGAAGGCTCTCGTCTACAAACTGATAGTCGCTGAACAGTCCGCTGTAGCTGCGCAACAGGGCTACGATTAGCTTGTCTTCGGCCTCCGTATTGTTCTTCAGCAGATACAGGTTGTCGCGTTCGGTGAGAAACATAACCCTTGCGGCGTTGTCCTGTTCTTCTATATACTCTATGTAGCCGGCACGTGTCAGAATGTGCAGTGCCGCCTCAACCTGTATGGGGAAGTGGCCGAAGGCGCAGCAGAATTTGTCGATGTTGAATTCGAAAGATAGTCCGTAGCCGGATCCGGTGGCTATCTGGTAGAAATAGGCAAGGTGTTCGTACACCTTTCTTATATAGTCCTTTTCGGGAAAGTTGTCGCTGATGCGTTTTGACAATTTGGCTGAATCGCCATTGTTGCACAACAGTACGGCGTAGGCCTTGCGCCCGTCGCGCCCGGCCCGGCCGGCTTCCTGAAAGTAAGCCTCTATGCTGTCGGGGCAGTCGGTGTGTACAACGAGACGTACGTCGGGCTTGTCTATACCCATGCCGAAGGCATTGGTGGCCACCATTATCCTTACCTCGTCGCTTTGCCATGCCTTCTGCCGCTTGTCTTTTTCGGCACTTTCGAGGCCGGCGTGATAGTATGTGGCCCGCTCCCCGCAGGCACACAGCAGTTCTGCTGTCTCCTTGGTGTGGCGCCGGCTGCGCACGTACACTATGGCACTGCCCCCTACGCTCTGAAGTATGTGCAGCAGTTCGCCCTGTTTGTCGCCGGTGTGCCGCACCACATAAGCCAGATTCTTGCGCTCGAAACTCATGCGGAACACGTGCTTCTCCCTGAAACCGAGGCGCTCCTGTATGTCATCGACAACGGCGGGCGTGGCCGTGGCGGTGAGTGCGAGCACCGGCACGTCGGGTTTTATGCTGCGTATGTCGGCTATCTTAAGGTAGGAAGGGCGGAAGTCGTAGCCCCACTGGCTGATGCAGTGAGCCTCGTCGACGGTGATGAAACTGATGTTCATGTGCCTCAGCTTGGCTTGGAACAGTTGCGAGGAGAGGCGCTCCGGCGATACATAGAGTATGGTGACGGCTTCGAAGACGGCGTTGTCGAGCGTGGTCAGCACCTCTTCGCGCGACATGCCGGAGTATATTGCCGCCGCCCGTATGCCGCGTTTGCGCAGGTTCATCACCTGATCTTTCATCAGGGCTATGAGCGGTGTGATGACGATGCAGACGCCCTTTTGGGCCAGTGCCGGCACCTGGAATGTTATCGACTTGCCGCCTCCTGTGGGCATAAGCCCGAGTGTGTCGCGCCCTGCGCTTATGCTTTCTATTATCTCGCGCTGTATGCCACGGAAGCTGTCGTAGCCCCAATACTCTTTCAGGATGGATTCGAAAGAAGCAGTATCCTTGTTGAAAGGTGTCGTATCGCTATTCTTCACTCTTTGTCTTTTGGGTTTCGGGCATGATGTCTTCTATCTGCAGCTGCACCTCGCCGCGTTTGTAGGCGTTCTCCTCGATGGTGTATACGATGTCGAACGACCGTTTGCTCTTGATGTACCGTGCGGCGCTGCTCTGCCCGAAGGCTATGCCGTTCATCACGTTGCTCGAGCGGCTGTCAACCAGTTCGAGCTTGATGTGCTCCTGATGGCGGCCCACCACCTTGCTCGTACCGTAGTCGTAGACGTTGCGTGTGCAGAAAAGCGGCTTGGGGTTGCACGGGCCGTGCGGTGCGAACTTTTTCAGGTCGGCCTGCATCTTCTTCGTTATGTCCTTGAAGTCTATCACCTCTTCTATGTCGAGTATGGGCTGCGTCTGTTCGGGCATGATGTGTTCGTTGACGTATTTCTGGAAGCGGCGTATGAACTCCTTTATGTTTTCCGACTTCAGCGAAAGGCCTGCGGCATAGGTGTGGCCGCCGAAATTCTCGAGCAGGTCGCGGCAACTCTTTATCGCGTCGTAGATATCGAAGCCGGCAACGCTGCGTGCCGAGCCTGTGGCCATGCCGTCGCTCATGGTGAGCACTATCGTCGGGCGGAAGTAGATTTCGGTGAGTCGTGAGGCCACGATGCCTATCACGCCCTTCTTCCAGTTCTCGTCGTAGAGCACTATCGACGACAGGTGCTTTTGGCTTTCAAGCTTCTCTACTATCAAGTTGGCCTCTTCCGTCATCTGCTTGTCAACATCCTTGCGCTGTTCGTTGTACTCGTTTATCATGCTCGCCTCGATGAGTGCCCGCTTGAAGTCTTTCTCCACGAGCAGCTCCACGGCCTCCTTGCCGTTCTGCATCCTGCCGGAGGCATTGATGCGCGGCCCTATCTTGAAGACGATGTCGTTCATCGTAAGCTCGCGGTTGGTCAGGCCGCAGATGTCGATGATGGCCTTCAGGCCCACCGACGGGCTTTGGTTGAGCTGTTTCAGGCCGTGGAAGGCCAGCGTGCGGTTCTCGCCTGTCACGGGTACAATGTCCGACGCTATGCTTACGGCGCACAGGTCGAGCAGCGGGATGAGCCGCGCGAAGGGTATGCCGTTGTTTTTTGCGAACGCCTGCATCAGCTTGAAGCCCACGCCGCAGCCCGACAGATCGTGAAAGGGATACGTGGAGTCGGCGCGCTTGGGGTTGAGTATGGCCACGGCGGGCGGTGTCTCTTCGTCGGGAACGTGGTGGTCGCAGATGATGAAGTCGATGCCGAGGCTTTTGGCATAGGCTATTTCGTCGATGGCTTTTATGCCGCAATCGAGCACGATAATCAGCTTCACGCCGCTTTCCTTGGCGTAGTCTATGCCCTTGCGGCTCACTCCGTAACCCTCGTCATAGCGGTCGGGGATGTAGTATTCTATGTTGGAGTAGAACTGCTGCAGAAACTTGTATACCAGTGCAACGGCCGTACAGCCGTCCACATCGTAGTCTCCGTATATCATGATGCGCTCCTTGCGCCCCATGGCATCGTTGAGTCTGTCCACGGCCACATCCATGTCATTCATGAGGAATGGGTCAATCAGCTCGTTGAGCATTGGCCTGAAAAATCTTTTTGCTGCCGACTCCGTCTTGATGCCACGGTGGATGAGCAGGTTGGCGAGTATCGGGCTCATGCCGATTTTCTCTCCCAATTCCTTGGCGGCCTTTTCTCTTTCGGGTGTCAGCGGCTCATAATTCCATTTGAACTGCATTTATACTGTTTTTTTATTTTCTTTTTTTGTTGTGTCAAACCCTTGTTTCTCCCTTTCGTTTCGTTGCTGCCGGGGCGGGTTTTGTGGTGTCTTTGCCGCGTTGCAGCCTGTGCCGGCATTGCCGCGAGGCATGTGCTGCACGTGGCATGAGTAGATATAGCGTGTAAAGTTACTAATAAAAAATAAGAAAAAGGATAAATGCCTTGCAAGTTTTTGAGTTTTTAAGGATTGGATAAAAGGATAAAAGGAAATAAAAACAAGGTGCCGCACCTGATTAAAGATGCGGCACCTGTTTTCATTTCATTTCGATATAGAATATTTATCCGATGGTATAGGCCAGTATAACGGCAGTACCCATCAATAATGCTATTGTCAGCAGGGTGATGAAAGTTATTCTTTTCAGCATCTTCCGGCGTCTTATGGCATTCATGCTTTGTCGTTTGAATTCGCTTGCGTCGTCACTTTTCCTCATTTCACCCCCTCCCCATTGTTATGTTATGTAAGTAGTTGATATTCATGATTTTAGGTGAATATATCTTTAGATTTTCTTAAAGAAGACTGTATCAAAATGCCGATATTGCACACGGTGTGGACATCGACATTTTGATACACCATCTCTTTTTATATTCCGAGTTTCTTGCGGATATCCTTCGGTATGGCGTTCTTGTTTACCATGAAGTCCATCGTGTTGGCTGCAACGAATGTCTTGGTCATATACCAGATGCCTTTATAGTCGCCCCACTCACCCCATGAGTTCTTCACCATGTAGTATTCCTTGCCGTTCTGGTCCTTGGCCACGCCGTAGATGAGCATGCCGTGGTCGTCGGTCAGCTCCCAGTTGTCGTAACGTTGCTGGCGCAGTTCCTGTGTGGGGACGATTTCCGGAGCCGTGCATCCCAGTGAGTCGAACGTGGCTGTCTTCTTCGTCGATGTGAGACGGAGCCAGCGTGCGGCGTCGCTTCCGGCCAGACTCTGCACCTGCTTCATGTCGTAGGCGTAGGCCGTGCCCTTGCGTGTGAAGCCTTCTTCCGACACGTCGCCGCCCCATGCTATGGTGTAGCCGTTCTCTACAGCGTTGTCTATTATGCGCATCATGTCCTCCATGGGCACGTTCCACGACAGCGGGTTGCGCCAGTTGTCCTGCACTTCCACCGGGAAGGCTGTCCAGAACGGGTGGTGTGTGTAGCTTGTGATGGTCACGTAGTCGTTCCAGTCAAGCCCGAGACTTGCCGCAAACTCCTTCGGGGTGTATGTCTTGCCCTCATACTTGAACGTGGCGGGGCACTGTCCAAGATAGGCGTCAAGTATGCCTTGCAGTCCCACTTTCCACTGGCCCGAAATCTTTTTGGCCTCGCTCTTGGCGATGGTTGTCACATAAGGGGTCATCACCTCGAAGAACTCGTTGAAGTTGTGCAGCGAGTCGCCGTAGAGACTTCCGGGGAATGGCATGGCGTCTTCGGGGCAGATGCCGTAGTTCTGCAGCACGTATAGCACGTCGTATGCCGAACCGCCCTGCGAGAACTGGCAGTCGCCGTGCAGCCTCACCACCTGTATGGCGCGGTCCATGTAGTTCTTGTTGGCCACGAACGACTCGCAGAGGTCGTATGTCTTGCCCGTTTTCTTCAGTATTTCACTTTCGAAATATGACAGTGTCGAGTATGCCCAGCATGTGCCGCTGCGGTTCTGGTCCTTGATGCTTGTTATGGGATTCTCCTTGATAGTGGTGAATACCGGCTTGTTTTTGTTCACAGAATCATTCTTCTCCTGTGCGTTCGCTCCCGCAGCCATCAGTGCGACGAGCGACAAAGTTAAAATCTTCTTCATGCTTGTTTTTATTGTTATTGTTCTGATTTTGTTGTTCTGCCTTGCCGGCCCATTACAGGCCGTTTGCGTCATTGTTCTTCTTCATGAACTCCTCCACGTCTGCGGGATGGTAGGGTATGCGGTTCTTGCCGAGGAAGCGGCATCCGTCACGCGTTATCACTATGTCGTCTTCTATGCGTATGCCGCCGAAATCCTTGTAGGTCTCGAGCAGGTCGAAGTTTATCCACTCGCTGCAGTGGCCGCTGGCGCGCCAGTCGTCGATGAGCGCGGGTATGAAGTAGATGCCCGGCTCGTCGGTCATGACGAAGTTCTCCTCGAGCCTCCGGCCCATGCGCAGGCAGTTGGTGCCGAATTGTGCCGAGGGCTGCGTCTCCTCGTCGAAGCCCACATACTGCTGTCCCAGCCCCTCCATGTCGTGCACGTCCATGCCCATCATGTGGCCGAGACCGTGGGGCAGGAACATGGCGTGGGCTCCGGCAGCCACGGCTTCGTCGGTGTCGCCCTTCATCAGGCCTATCTCCTTCAGGCGTTCGGTCATCAGCCGGCACACGTCCATGTGCACATCATACCATCTCACGCCGGGGCGGGCCACTTTGAGGGTGTAGTCGTGGCACTCTTCCACTATGCGGTAGATGTCGAGCTGGCGCTGCGTGAACTTGCCCGACACGGGGTATGTGCGGGTGTGGTCGGAGCAATAGTCGTTGAGTTCGCATCCGGCGTCACACAGGGCGAGCCTTCCCTCTTCGAGCAGGCTGTCTGACGGACCGCCGTGCATCACCTCGCCGTGTTGCGTGAATATGGTGGCGAAGCTCACCTTCGACGAGTGCGACGCGGCCGTGCCGTCCACCTGTCCGCCCACATAGCGTTCGGTCACTCCCGGACGCGTGAGGCGCATGGCCGTTGTGTGCATCATGTAGCCCACCTCGCAGGCACGCTCTATGGCCTCTATCTCCTGCGGCTCTTTGGTGGAGCGCATCTTCACCACGGCGCTTATCAGCTCGCGTGAGGCGGCGCCGCGCTGCTGCGAGGGGTGTATGCCCAGCAGATCCATTATCTGTATCATCGTGTCGTGGCGGTAGGGGGGCAGGAAGTGTATCGTGCGGCCGGCCGTGCGGGCCTTGTCGCAGACGGCTTTCAGCTCCTTCATCGGGGCCGTATGGGCCACCCCCACCTGCGCCGCCATGTCGCCTACGCTGTCCACCGAGCCGAACCATACTATGTCTTCTATGTCGATGTCGTTGCCGATAAGCATTTCCTTGTCGTTGTCAACGTCAATCACTCCCACCAGTCCGTCGCGGTGTTGTCCGAAATAATAGACAAAAGCGGAGTCCTGGCGGAAAGGGTAGTAGGCATTGGCCGGATAGTTGGCCGGTGCCTCGTTGTTGCCGAAAAATATGATGATACCGTGGCCTGTCAGTCTTTTCAACTCTGCACGGCGTCTTATATAGGTTTCTTTGCCAAACATATTCAAAAAACGTTTTTATATCATAATATATTG
>NZ_URNN01000065.1 GCF_900549175.1 uncultured Prevotella sp.
ACTCCTTAACTCCTTAACTCCTTAACTCCTTAACTCCCTTTAACTCCTTAACTCCCTTAGTTAGGTTTATAATATGACAATAGTTTTGAAAAGACATTTTATTATGGCAGTCATGCTGCTGTCGGGTGCTGCTTCCGTTTCTGCGCAGACATCCCGGCAGTGGCGTGATTCGCTTGCCGTTATCAACAGGCAGATTGAAACATCGCCATATTCATCTGATCTGCATCTGCGTAAGGCAGCCATAAACATAGAGTTGCAGCAGTGGCAATATGCGATAGACGAATACGGGTTGGTGCTGGGGCGCGACCCGGGCAATCCGGCAGCACTCTTCTACAGGGCGTATGCCTATACCCATCTGAGACGCTACGACCTGGCGCGCAACGACTACGATGATTTCCTGAAGATGGCTCCGCGAAACATGGAGGCAATGATATGTCTGGCTCATGTGTACACCAAGTTGCAGCGTCCGGCCGATGCCATGGACCGTATGAACCATGTCGTGGAACTGTTTCCTGACAGTGCCGTGGCCTATGCCGCCCGTGCCGGACTTGAGATGGATATGGCCGCCGACGATGCTGCGCTGTACGATTGGGGCGAGGCCTGCCGTCTTGCTCCCGACAATACAGACTATATCATCTCCAAGGCCGCCCTGCTCATAAGCATGGGACGCAAGAAGGAGGCTCGCGCGGAACTTGACAAGGCTGTGGGCAAGGGAGTGTCGCGCGGCGCACTGAATGAGTGGTACCGTAAGTGCAAATAGGTTGGCTTACTCCATACTTTCGAGCTCTGTTCCGTCGAATTTGCTTATGATGTTGAACAGAATGTCTTCGTATTTGTATCGTCTCATTTTCAGCTCCATCGTTACGGCATATTTGCTGCTGCCGGCGGAGCTGCGTTCTTTCATGTTATAAGAGAAGACCTCGATGCTGTCTTTCTTCATCTGCTTGAAGATGCCCTTTATGTTTTCTTTCGACTCGGAGGTTATTGTCACCGAGATGTTTCTTGTGCCGAAACGTTGCAGAATGACGTTGAGCACCTCAAGACACAGCAGCACGAGGACGGTGGTGGCCGAAGCCAGAATGTAAAGTCCGGCTCCGCATGTCAGTCCGATGGCCGATGTCACCCAAAGCCCGGCCGCCGTGGTGAGGCCGCGTATCACGTTTTTCTGGAATATTATTATTCCCGCACCGATGAATCCGATGCCGGTGACCACCTGCGACGCTATTCGCGACGGGTCGAACGATGTTTTGGGAAGGATGCCGAGGGGCGTGTCGAATCCGTATTGCGACAGTATCATGAACAGTGAACTGCCGAGGGCAACGAGGAAGTGGGTTCTGAAACCGGCTTCTTTGGCACGATATTCGCGTTCCAGACCGATAAGTCCGCCGAATACGGCGGCTACGAAGATGCGGATGATAAATTCTGATGTCATAAGGCTGATGTCTTTATTTGATTATGTCATAGCAAAGGTAACAATAAAATCCGGTAAATCCACTCCTTCCTAACTTATTTTAGGAAAGAACTCCTTCCGGCACCACTGCTCCCTTTTTTTTTCACTCCGATGAAAGGAGACTTGCCGTTTTTATTTTACCGTGCCCTATCACGTTTATCTCGAAAAAATGAGATAACTTTGCACCGGCAAACAATTAAAACAGTAAAGACAATGAAAGTGATATTGGTAAACGGCAGTCCGCACAAGAACGGATGTACACATACCGCCCTTGAAGAAGTGGCGGGCGAATTGGCGAAAGCGGGTATTGAGACAGAGATGTTCTGGTGCGGCGTGAAGCCGGTGATGGGCTGCATGGGGTGCGGCAAGTGCGCCGCCACGAAGCGCTGCTGGTATGGTGATGACCGGGTGAACGAATTTCTGGAGAAAGTGGGCGGAGCCGACGGATTTGTCTTTGGCACTCCGATACACTTCGCCGGCACGTCGGGAGCGATAAAGCCATTCATGGACCGTGCCTTCTGTTCGAAGATGACGCTTTATGCCAACAAGCCGGCGGCGGCCGTTGTGAGTTGCCGCCGCGGTGGAGCGCAGGGTGGATTTGAAGACCTCAACCGCTATTTCACCATTGCAGGCATGCCTGTGGTGTCATCCAACTATTGGAACGAAGTGCACGGCAACACCCCCGACGAAGTGCGTCAGGACGCCGAGGGCATGCAGACCATGCGTCAGTTGGGGCGTAACATGGCATGGCTGCTGCGTTCCATCGAAGCCGGACGCAAAGCCGGTGTGGCACTGCCTGAGACGGAACAGAAGATAAAGACCAACTTCATAAGGTGACGGAGAAAAAGTATCTTAATGAATATCAAGACCAAAGGAGCCATCTGCGGCGTGACGGCCGCGGTGGCATACGGTACCAATCCGCTGTTCTCGCTCAATCTTTTTGAAGAGGGGATGGATGTCGAGTCGGTGCTGTTCTACCGCTTTTTCTTTGCCGCCATCATATTGGCGGCAGTGTTGCGCCTGCGTGGTGTAAGCATCGGCATCAGCCGCCGTGAGACCATACCGGTGCTGCTGGCAGGAATAATATTCGCCCTGTCATCGCAGACGCTCTATCAGAGTTTCCTGTATATGGATGCCGGCATAGCCTGCTCTATTCTTTTCATCTACCCGATACTTGTGGCGGTGATAATGACACTTTTTTTTCATGAGCGGGCCTCGTTGCTCACTTACGGCTGCATAGCCATGGCCATGGTGGGCATAGCCATGCTGTACAAAGGTGACGGTGACGTGAATTTGAGTACGGTGGGCCTTCTGCTTGTGGTGGCATCGTCGCTGTGCTATTCGGTATATATCGTTGGCGTTGACAATTCGATGCTCTGTAAGGTTCCGTCAGCGCGCATGACCCTGTGGGTGCTGGTGGCCGGAACGATAATGTTCTTCGTGTTTACAGGCTTTGGCACGCGCCTGCATGCAGTGCCGTCCACTCTTGCAGGATGGGTGAACGTGGTTGGTGTGGCTCTTGTACCTACAATAATACCGATACTCTTTATCAACATATCTATAAAGAGCATCGGTCCTACGTACAGTGCCATCATCGGAGCTCTGGAACCCGTTACGGCATTGGTCATAGGCGTGATGGTGTTCGGCGAGCAGCTTACGGGCCGTATCGTTGTCGGCGCGTTGCTCATCTTCACCTCCGTAATACTGATTGTCGCCCGCCCGCTGTTGGTGAAGGCTATTCCCCACAGCAGCTATGCCGGTGTGCGTCACTGTGTGCATCGTCACCATAACGGCAGTCGCGGTCGTGACACTGACATCCCTCAGCCTCTATCTCAAGAGTAGAGTGGGCGATGCCGGCGTCGGCAAGTTTGTGCTTTATCTCTTTTTTCACATCCTCCATTGCACTGATGTCATCTATTACAATATGGGCGGTCAGTGCATTTTTTGTTGTGCTTATGGCCCACACATGCACGTGGTGTACGTTGGTGACATGGCGGCAGCCGCCCATCTGTTCCATTATATTGTCCGTGTCGATATTCTCGGGTGTGCCGTCAAGCGACAGTTTGAGGCTCTCCGAGAGCAGACGCCATGTGGAAACGAGGATGACGGCGGCAATGGCGAGCGAAACGATGGGGTCAATGATGTTCCAGCCGGTCAGTGTTATGGCTACGCCCGATGCCACCACGCCCACGCTTACCAGTGTGTCGGCAACCATGTGGAGAAAGGCTCCCCTGACGTTGATGTCGTTTTTCTGGCCGCGCATGAGCAGCAGGACGGTGAGGCCGTTGATGATGATTCCTGCGAAGGCAGTCCACGACACGGCAGCTCCGTTTACCTCGGCAGGCTCATAGAACTTGTGTATGCTCTCTATGATGATGGCTCCCACTGCCACGAGCAGTATGATGGCATTGAGCAGCGATATGAGTATGGTGCTTTTCTTCAGTCCGTAGGTGTAGTGTTTGGTGGAGTGTACGCGTGCGAGATAGAAGGAAACGAGCACGAGCAGGAGCGAGAACACGTCGCTGAGGTTATGACCGGCATCGGAAAGCAGCGACAGAGAGTTTTCCATAAGGCCGACAACTGCTTCTATGCCCACGAAAAGCAGGTTGAGGACTATCGAGAGTACGAATATGCCGTTGAGTGATGTCACGGTCTGACTGTGGTGGTGATGGTGGTGTTCCATAATGATGTGTCTCTTTGTTTTATACGGTGCAAAGTTAACAAAGATAATATACAATCGGTTTGCAAAGTTCGGAAAAATGCTTTTTTTAAGCAAAACGATGAGGGTGTGTCAAAATGCAAGGGAAGCACAATGCAACCGTTCTGACACACCCTCATCGGTGGAATGAGTGACTGTATTTTCAAATCTTCATGTTCGGACCGATGTCGAACAGCCGGTAGGCATTGTTCGAGAAGTCGGAACGGTCGGATATATCGGTGTACGACCCGCACATGCGCCAGCTTATGTAGTTCTTTACGTAATGATTGAACGAAATCCTTTTGTCCGTGGTATTCATTATCTCATTGTTTAGTTCGGGGTTGCAACCACATTTGCAGTGGTATTCGAGACAGCGTCCTATAAGGCAGCATATCGACGTGCATCTGCCGTTGGGATTGTAGCACGGCAGCGCGGTGTTGCGGTTTAAGCCTACATGGAAGTAGGGTATGTCGAGTGATGGCAAGACTGCTGTCCGTGAAAGGGCGTTTTTGTGCTTGCCTTGATTTGTCGGTGTTTTGCCGTAGTGGTCATTCTCCATGTCGAGCAATACATTGTCTATCAGAGTACGGTCGGCAGGGTTGATGACAAGTGGTGCTTCTTTCTGTGCCGTTATGCCCAAAACTGTGGCCAACACAAGTGCGAGTAATGTCAATCGTCTCATAAGCAATAATTTTTTTTATTAGTAACTTGAATATCATTTGTCTCTTTTCAACTACTTATGCAGACACTCGGCTTGTCAGATTTGGAAGTATGTCAAGGTCATGCCTGCTCTGTCTGTTGCTTTTGACGATGCAAAGATAATATGTGGATTCTGAAAAAAAAGTTGCAAATGATTATTTTCTGCGCAAAGCGGTTTGCAATGTGGCTTAAAATGGTGATTGTCAGTGGATTGTGACGATAGTTAAGCGAGTTTAAAATGTATTCGGATGTGTTGCCGGCCTGATGGTAAATGGCGGGGTGACGCTTCCGTCTTTAATGGTTGCAATGTGTATTACGGATGTTGCAACATCCGTAATACACATTGCAATGTCTGTAAAATGTCATTGCCGGCTGTTCTTGTCTGCCGGTTACTCCATCAGCTTGAGTATATGGCATACCATGCTCATGGGGTTCTTTTCAGCATATTTTTTCAATATGTCATGCCCGGGTTTCAGCCTGTTGTTTATGAGGCGGCTTATGACAGGGTTCATATTGCCGAACATGCCGAGTATTCCGGGCAGACAGACGCGTTTCACTTTAGGGTCGGCGATGAGCAGTACGAGCACTTTGGGCGATTGTGCCGAGAGACTCGGAAACTTCAGGACGGTGTTCATAATCTCCTTGTCGGTCTTCTCCATATACCTGTAGAAGTCGGCTATGAGATGCTCGATATGCTCGGTGATGAACGATGTGTGGTCGGCGATTTCTATTTCGAGTTTTGTCTCGAACTTTTTCACGACACGTTCCTCATTCTCGTTTATCACAGCCTCGCGCAGTTCGGTGTATTCGTGAATCCTGTCGGCAATCTCCTTGCGTATGAGCACTTGGCTGATGCGGCAGTCGGTGATTTGCAGTTCGCGCAACAAGTCCAATCTGTCCTTCGCCCGCATGTCGGCAGTCTGTTTGTTGATATGCTCAACAAGCGCTGCGGCCACATCGTCGGTTTCTGCCATTGGGGCAATCTTCGCCTTACGGGCCATAATGTATTGCTCTACCTTTTTCATGGCGTCATGGCTGAAGAGATGTCTGTATTGGCTGTCAAGTTGTTTAACGTCATCGGTGATTTCTGCCAGTTTTCTGTAACGCAAGTTTTCCGTCAGTTCGTCCAGTTGGCTTGCCAGTATGTCGGTCACGCCTTCTATTATTATTGTTCCGTCGATGTTGTTGCGGTATTCTGCCATACGCTCCGTCTCGGCGGTGAACAGTCTAATCCACTTTTCGTTCTTCACCACCTGTTGCAGAATATGTTCGGTGTTGTCTGTAGCCTCTGCCTTACGCGATTCTTCTATCAGCGTGGGCATCTCGTAAGCGTCGAAGTGTGCTATCTGTTCTATTTGTTTGTTGAGGCGTTTTGACAGTTTTATGCCTACATTGCGGTTGAATCGCATAATCTTCTCTGACATTACGGTAATCTGGTCGCTGATGTTTTTGTCGCTGACACAAAGCTGTTCGAGTTCCTCTTTCAGTTTTTCGATGTTCGTCTTGTCATCACTGTTGTCAAATTTGGTTATGGGATTCAGACCGTCCAGACGTTTGTGCAGGTCGTCTATCTGCATGCGTATCATCTTGCGGCGGGTTATCTTGCGCCGATGGTAAGCCACCGTCATCGTAAGTATAAGCATGAGGACGAAGCTGCCGGCGATGAGTGCTGTGTGTATGTCGGGCACGTCGGAGTTGAACACAATCCATTGTATGGCACCGGTGTCATAAGGGTCTATCTTCAGCACTCCTATATCTGAACCGAGATATACTTTGCCGTCAAGCACGAACGAGGCATTGGGTGTGAAGCGTATGTCGGTGAAATCTTCCTTTACGCATATCGCCTGCCCGTCGTTGATGACATAACGTTGTATGCCGTACTCCGGCATGGCGTAGAACAGGCTGTCGTTCACGTACAGTAGCTTGTTGAAGCCTTTCAGTTCGGTGGTGTCGTTGGATTCGTTGAGTATCAGATGATGGTTGGTCAGCATTATCATGAGCGGTATGTGCTCGCTGGTGACGGCAATGTCGCGTATGAAGTGGTTGTTTTGGGTGTTGTTGACGGGTTTGAAGCTATTGCCGCATCCGTAAAACACACCCTTGTTAAGCGTTGATATATATATATGGTGCCCGAACTCGGTGTGGAATAGAAGGCGGTGATATATTTGCCGCTCATACATCTTACCGTGTTGACACGGTCTTCATCGTTGATACATACCAGTTCGTCGTGTATGCCTACGTATATCACATATCCGTCTTCTGTATCTTTGGCATACGATGCCGTAATCTTTGTCGGGGCATCGTATATTGTCTTTGCCGTTGCCATGATTTCGTTTTGCAGGAATGTGTTCTGTATGTCAAGACGCACCACCTTTCGCTGGTTGCTGATATAGAACAGATTTCCTCCGGCGGCCATCAGCTTGTCTACGGTTTCGCCTCTGGGCAGATTGTAGATTTTTGTGGCTATGGTGTCGTTGCTGTCCTGCCGGTAAATTTCGTTGGCGGAGTTCACGTAGTAGATGTTGTTATGGCCGTCGGTGCAAGCGGCGAGTATCTCGCCCGTCACGTTGAAGAGACCTGTGTGATGCGGAATACGCCACAGGGCATTGTCGGTGAGCATGAGCGTGAATCCCTTACGCCCGTCGGTGGTTATCACGTTTCCGCAGTATTGGGGGACTCTGCGGCGGATGGCCACAGGGACAAAGTCGTGCAGGTTTTCGCTAAGCACGACATGGCCGCCATCGATGAAATAGTGAGTTTTGCCGGCCTTATGGTGCACTTGGGCCGTAAAACCGAGCTGCACTTCCCTGAGTGTGGTGCCGTCGGCTTTGTCAATGTACATTTTGTTGTCGGTGAGTACATAAAGCTTGTCATCGGACACAGATACATTATACACTCTTTCTCCTTCGTGCATCACCGTCGCTTGGTTTGTGGCAAGGTCAATGCGTATCAGACCATACTGTGATGAAACCACGACACAGGCGTCGCCGCACTTGCAAATGTTGTGCGTCATGAACGGGCGGCCGGACCTGAACGTCTCGCTGTCTTTTCCCGGATAAAGCAGCGTCAGCGTGTCGGCACCGTTTCGCAGGCCGTAGAATCCTTGGCTTGTCGCGGCATAGACCATGTTGTCGGTGACAAGGATGTCGTATACGGAGTAGCTGTCGCCCTTGACGGGGATGTTGTATTTGTCGAGCAGTACAGGGTGCCCTTCGGCAACGATTCTTTTCTGTAGTCCGGAGTTGCGTATGCCGAGCCAGTATTTCACTTGTCCGGGTTCTCTTCTGTCTGCCGCAACCTTGTAAATCCTGTCAGTACCTATATTATATGATCTCTGTACGTTGTCTCCGATGTACCATATGTCACCTGTGCTGCTTCCTATCCAGCATCCGGAATCTCCGTCGGTGGATATGGATGTCAGCTGTTCGTCGAAGTAAAGTTCTTTTTCTCCGATGGTTTTGGGTTGTTCGTATTCATTGCAGCCTGTCATTATCAGTGACAGTACGATAAGTAGTGTGAATGGATTAAATCGTATCATTTTTTGCGTTATCATGTAAAATTCAGATTATAGTGCAAAGGTATGTATTTTTATTCAAATAAAAGACTGATTTGTGGATGTTTTTTTTACGTCGGATTTCGTGACTTGCAAAAAGAAATAAAAAAGCGATGAAAGATACTTTAAGGTCCCAGCATCCCGTTTGTATCCTCCATCGTTTTGCATATTGTAATTAATTATCATTCCCCGATCATTTCCTTTTTGTGCCGAAACATACTGCAATACAGCCCGTACCGCGTATGTTTGTAATGCAAAAGTAGCCAAAAAGCGGCATATATACAAGTGAGATTTGACCGTAAGTGGAATGTTCTGTCTTATTTGTGGAATACTTGTCTGAAAAAGATGTATATACGGATGTAAAAAGTTATAGTCTGTTGAAGCGTTCTATGAACCGTTTGCGGAAGAAGCGCCCCACCTTTACATAATCTATATCCTCGAACGGCGGATAGAACCGGCAGAAGTTGTCTTTCACCTCAAGCAGATATCTCACGTTGATGATGTATTTCTGGCTTATCTGTCCGAAGTGGCTGTCGAGGTCGAGGATGGTGTCGTTGGTGACGCTTCGCTTCAGTCGTATCGGTGCTTCGCGTCCGGCCACCACCACTTCCCATGAACGCAGGTCGTGGTTGTAGCGGAAAAGCCCGATGTCTTTGATGCGCACCAGCCGGAAGTCGACGGAGTTGGTGTAGAAGAGGAAGTGCTCTTCGTCCTGTTTTTTCACGTTGTCACCGGCAGCCACTTGCTGCCGTCTCTTCTTCTCCCTGTTTACAATGAGCCTCTGTATGACGATGTCGAGCTCTTTCGGGTCGATGGGTTTCAGCAGGAAGTCGAAGGCATTTCCGCGGAACGACGGCAGCATGTAGTCATCGTATGCCGTGCACATCACCACGTCAAAATCACCGTTGTCGCTGTCTATCTGCTCGAGAAAGTCGAGTCCCGACATGTCCGGCATTTCCACATCGAGAAACAGCACGTCGGGGTGCTTCTCGTTAACCAGCTTCATGCCTGCCGTGGCATTGCAGGCGGTGCCGGCAATCTCTATGTCAGAGTACTCCCGCAGCCTTTCGGCGAGCAGGTTTATGGCTTTCTTGTCATCGTCTATCAGTATAACTTTCATGGGCTTTGGTTGTTTGTCAATGTGTTACTTTGTCTTTCTGCAATATTGGTATGTGCAGTTTCGATTCGCATCCGAGTATATTTCCGTTCCCGTCTTTCTTGTTATGTATTTCGAATGTCATTTCGTCGGGTCTTGTCTGTTGTACGTTGATTACGCGCATGGTGTGGCGTATGATGTCCAGTCCGGTTCGTGTGCTGCTCCGTGAGACGCGTCTTATGTCGAACCCGTTGCCGTTGTCGGCCACAATTATGTCGGTGCCATCGTCGGCAAGGGTTATTCTTACGCTGAGTTCCTTCCTGCCTTCCTTGCCTTTCAGCCCGTGCTTTATGGCGTTCTCCACCAATATCTGCACGAACATGGTGGGTATGAGCCTTTCTTTGAGCATGTCATCGGTCGGAGCATCGACGGCGAACGTGAAGTCTTCTCCCATCATAGTGCGCTCTATGTCCACGTAGTATTTCACAAACTCCATCTCTTCGGCCAGGCTGATGTATGTATTGCGTGAAATGTCAAGACATGTCCTTATCAGTTTGGCCAGCGTCATCAGCTCGTCGCGCTCCCTGTTGCCTGAAGTGCTGATGCGGTTGTTGAGCACGTTGAATATGAAGTGTGGCGAAATGCGGTTGCGGGCACTGTCGAGACGCAGCTGCATCATGTCCATCTCCATCTGCAACTTGCGCTTGCGCGAGTACACCGCGACGCACAAGAACAGTAGAATAACGAACACTATCACGGCTATGGTCATGGTCCGGTTGGTCTTCAGTGCGGCATCTTTCCTCTGTATCTCCAGTTCGTGGTGCAGCATGAGCGTGTCTTCCTTCAGTCGCTGCATTATCTCCGACGCCCTCATGTTCTGGTGGCTGTCGGCTATGGAGTCGCGCATGGCGATGGTGCGGCGCAGGTTTTCGCAGGCCGAACGGTAGTTGCCTGTGGCGGTATAGTATTCGAGCATGTACTTGTTGTGTATGTTTACGATGCCGTCTTCTATTGGTTCGTCGTGCGTGTATGCCCTCATTATTTCCGGCACCCGCTCCGGATGCCCCTGCCTTACGGCCATGCCGATGCGTATGGCCCGTGCGTAGTAGACGCCCATCCATATCGCGTTGTCGGTGAAGAAGCGTTCCGCCTCGTCCACATTCTGCTTTGCCTCGTCCATGCGGCCCATGTTCAGATATACGTCGGCCAGGTTTATCTTGCATGTGTACATGTCTATGCCGTAGTCGTTGTATCTGGTCAGCAGGTCTTTCATGCGCAGGAACATCTTCAGTGCGTTGTCATAGTCGCCGAGAAAATAGTAGTAGTTGCCGAAGTTGTTGAGATAGTAAACCTGCATGTTCACCGGCATGCGGTCGTAGAAGTTCCCACATTCTTTGTAGTATTTCAGCGAAGTGTCGTAGTCGTCGAGGTTCATGTATATCCTGGCCAGTCCGAGATAGAGCGTCACGTTCTTGATGTCGGGCAGCCGGAGCGAGTCGACGAGGAAGAGGGCGCGGCGGTACCACGATGCCGCTTTCGGCAAGTCGTTCATCTGCGTGTACGTGTCGGCCATGTTGGCGCACAGTTCCGGCAGGAATCCCTTGTCGTCGCTGTTCATCATTGCCTCGTATGCGGCGGTGTGCAGCTTGAGTATTTCGTTGTGGTTTGTGCGGTAGCGGTGGTAGTAGTTGGCCTTCACTTCGTATGCGTGTGCCTTTATGCCGTTTATGCGCGGCGACGTTTTTTGCGCGTTTGCAAAGGCTATTGTGCGTTCGACGTACGGCAGCAGCGAGTCGGGCGTCTTCGAATTGAGGTGGTATTTGGCGTTGCGCAGATACACCTCATACCACTCCGTGCTGTCTTCCGCCTCGTCCAGATACCTGTTTATGATGGTCTGCACGTCCGGTTTTCTTGACGTGATGGCACTGTCGAGTGCGCTTATGCGCCCGCGTTGCGTGTTTCTTCTTTCCGTTTCATCCCCTTGACATCCTAAGACGGTCAGTGCTGTAAGTGTGGCGGCAATAATATAAAATACATTTCTCATTTGTCAGGACTCGTTTTGTTTTTGTCATTATCACTTCGCCGTGTCTTCAGAACGTCTCCCCGGGCAGCGGCCAGTTGGGTGTCGGCTTGTGCATCTGCTTCATCTCCTTGTCAAACTGTTCCACCATCTCCGGATATTTGCCGGCCAGGTTGTTGCGCTCTTCGGGGTCCTCCCGCAGGTTGTACAGTTCCAGGGGCCTGTTTGGCTTCACCGTCACGCACTTCCAGTCGCCGCGCCGTGCCGCCCTTTGCTTGCCGGTAAACTCCCAGTAGAGCAGGCGGTTGTCTGTGTCCACCTTTCCGCCATAGAACAGCGGCAGTATGTTCATGCCGTTGATGCCCTGCGGCAGGGCCTTTTCGCCACCCGCCAGTGCGGCGAAGGTGGGCATGATGTCGGGGAAGTAGACTATGTTCTTGAGCTTCTGCACCGGCACGCGTCCCGGCTGGTTGACAATCATCGGCACGCGTATGCCGCCCTCATACAGTTGCCCCTTGCGCCCGTGAAATCCGGCGTTGCAGTTCAGTTCGGCTATCGGAGCCTGCACGGCCGCGCCGTTGTCCGAGGCGAAGATGACGAGAGTGTTCTCCCGCAGCCCCGTGCTGTCGAGATGTTCGAGCAGCCGCCCGATGGCGGCGTCCATGTGTGTGATGAGCGCGGCGTAGCGTTTGGTGTTCATCGACCAGTCGTTGCGGTCGTCATACCAGTTGGTGTCGTCGATGATGTAAGGCTCGTGCGGCGCGTCGTAGGCGAGATAGAGGAAGAAGGGCCGCTCCCTGTTGCGGTCAATGAACTTTATCGCGTCGTCGGTGGATATGTCGGTGTTGTGCCTTACGTGGCGGTCGTGTGCGTTTTCCTCTATCGTTGTCAGGCTGTCGCCCGCGAAACGGTAGTACGGATAATAGTAAGGGGAGTTGGAGTGTACGGTGCTAATGGTCCATCCGTAGAACTCGTGGAAGCCGCGGTGGTTGGGTGCGGCCCCCGGGTCGTAGCCGTCGAGATGCCATTTGTTTACAAGACAGGTGCGGTAACCGGCGGTCGAGAGCACCGTCGCTATGGTTGTGTCGGTAGGCAGGAGGTTTGCCCGCCGTATGTAGGTGGTGTCTCCCTGCGGCGATATCTTCATTCCGCGTATGCCGTTGGCCGTGCATGTGTTGTCGCGTATGGTGGTGTTGCCGGTGTTCTTGCCCGTCATCAGCGAGCAGCGCGACGGCGACGATATGCCGCTTCCGGCATAACATTGCGTGAATGTGGTGCCCGTCTGCGACAGCCTGTCGATGTTGGGTGTCTTCACATGCTTGCTGCCGAAGCACGACAGGTCGCCATAGCCCATGTCGTCGGCCAGAATGAAGATGATGTTGGGACGCTCCGGTGTGGCTTTCCGGGTGTCTGCGCCGGCAGCCTGTGCTCCCGCAGCCGATGACAGCAACCCTACGGCGGCAGCCATGGGGCCGTATCTGAAACTGTTTTTCTTCATAGTCGTAGTCAATAATATGTTTTCCTCTTTAAGTCAGGTGGCCGGTCTTCTGCTCTGCGGCCATTTTATTGAGGGTGTATCAAAATACAATGGGAACACATTTTGTAGGGACAGATTCTTGTATTTGTCCGCTCATAACGTGTTGATATTCAACGATTGCCAGACGGACAAATACAAGAATCTGTCCCTACAAGGCATCATGTAGCCATTTTGATACACCCTTCAAAGGGTGGGGCGTCAGTCTTCCTGCACCGCAGGCGACCGGAAGTCGGTCAGAACCAGGTCGAATATGACGGTGCTGTAGGCCGGTATGTTGCCGTTGTCAACATTGCGGTAGGCCAGTTGGTAAGGTATATATACTTTCCAGCGGTCGCCGCGGCGCATGTTGAGCAGGGCCGTGATGAACCCGTCCCCCACTTCCGACACGCAGAAATCTGCCGTTGCGCTCGTTTCAGGGTCGTACTCGCCGTAGAACGTGCGGTCGAACACATATCCGGCGGGGTACGACGGCGACGGCAGCAGCCGTCCCGTGTAGCTCACCGTTACGGTGTCGGTGTACAGCGGGCTGCCCGTTCCTCCGGCCGTGGCGTCACCTTCCTTCTCCACATGCACGATGATGTAGTCGGCGTTGGTGCCTGTCAGCTCGTCCGATTTCGACCATGCCTTCAGCCTTTTCCAGTCCGTGCGCGACGGGTCGGCCTCAAGCAGTGCCTTCACCGAGTCGCTCAGATGGTTGAAGAAGTTGTCGTTGGTGGCCTGCCAGTTGGCATATTCCTCCACCGTGTTGTCCTCTTCGCCGCACGATGCCATTGTCACCATCAGTGACAACAGCATCATGGCGAAAGCGGTTATTTTGTATCTCTTCATATTTTGCAAGTTTACTGCAGTTTCTTCAGCAGGCTGGCAATGCTCACCTTGTCCTCGATGATGCCGTTCAGCTCTGCTATGTTCACGCGCTCCTGCTCCATGGTGTCGCGGAAACGCAGCGTGACGGTGTTGTCCTTCAGCGTGTCGTAGTCGACGGTCACGCAGTAGGGTGTGCCTATTGCGTCCTGACGGCGGTAGCGTTTGCCAATGGTGTCCTTCTCGTCATACTGGCAGTTGAAGTGGAACTTCAGGTCGTTTATTATCTCGCGCGCCTTCTCCGGCAGTCCGTCCTTCTTCACCAGAGGCATCACGGCCAGCTTCACCGGAGCCAGGGCAGCCGGCAGCTTGAGCACGGTGCGCGTCTCGCCGTTCTCCAGTTTCTCCTCCTCGAACGAGTGGCACATGATGGACAGGAACATGCGGTCAACGCCGATGGATGTCTCTATCACGTAGGGAGTGTAGCTTTCGTTGGTCTGCGGGTCGAAATACTTGATGCTCTTGCCCGAGAACTTCTCGTGCTGCGAGAGGTCGAAGTTGGTGCGGCTGTGTATGCCCTCCACCTCCTTGAATCCGAACGGCATGCGGAACTCGATGTCGGTGGCGGCGTTGGCGTAGTGGGCCAGCTTGTCGTGGTCGTGGAAACGGTAGTTCTCCGCGCCGAATCCCAGTGCCTGGTGCCATGCCATACGCGTCTGCTTCCACTTCGGGAACCAGTCGAGCTCGGTGCCGGGCTTGACGAAGAACTGCATCTCCATCTGCTCGAACTCGCGCATGCGGAAGATAAACTGGCGTGCAACAATCTCGTTGCGGAACGCCTTTCCTATCTGTGCTATGCCGAAGGGCACCTTCATGCGGCCCGTCTTCTGCACGTTGAGGTAGTTGACGAAGATGCCCTGTGCCGTCTCCGGACGCAGATACACCTTCATGGCGCCGTCGGCCGAGGCTCCCATTTCGGTGGAGAACATGAGGTTGAACTGGCGTACGTCGGTCCAGTTCTTCGTGCCCGAGATGGGGTCTACTATCTCCTCGTCTATTATAATCTGCTTGAGGGCCTCCAGATCCGGGCCCTGCATGGCGGCCGCGTAGCGCTCGTGCAGTGCGTCGCGCTTCTGTTTTGTCTCGAGCACGCGGGGGCTTGTGGCCAGATACTGCGCCTCGTCAAACGATTCGCCGAAGCGCTTGCGGGCCTTTGCCACCTCTTTCTCTATCTTTTCGTCGTACTTTGCAATCTGGTCTTCGATGAGCACATCGGCGCGGTAGCGCTTCTTTGAGTCGCGGTTGTCGATGAGCGGGTCGTTGAAGGCATCCACGTGTCCCGATGCCTTCCATATCGTGGGGTGCATGAAGATGGCGGAGTCGATGCCCACAATGTTCTCGTGAAGCAGCACCATGCTCTTCCACCAGTATTCCTTGATGTTGTTCTTCAACTCCACGCCGTTCTGACCGTAGTCGTACACGGCTCCCAGTCCGTCGTAGATATCGCTGCTGGGGAATACGAATCCGTATTCCTTGCAGTGGGAAACAATTTTCTTAAAAACGTCTTCTTGTGCCATAATAATTTTATAAATTTCGAAATCTGCCTGCAAAGATACCGTTTTTTAATTAAAGATATGGAGAAATGATGCAAAAGTTTATAAAATTGCCACGGAGGCACGGCATTTCGTTAAATTTAAATTAATTTTGCACGCAGACATATCCATGCCCCTCCGGCGGTGTCCGGCGGCCGCATCCGTGGCTGGGGGCAGGCGTAACGGCCCCGTGCGGCATGTTCCGGCCATGGTGTGTCGTGCAAAAACGATTCGGCAAGATGAGCAGATTTGGAGAAGAAGAGTTCGAGACAATGTTTCGCGAGGAATACCGGCGGTGCCTTTTCACAGCCCTGCAGATTGTGGGCGACGCCGAAACCGGGCGCGACATTGTGAGCGACAGCTTTGCGGCCGTGTGGAAAAACCGCGACGAGATAGAGCCCGGCAGGATGCGCGGCTATCTGTATTCGTGCGTAAGAAACAAGGCCCTCACCCAGCTGAAGCACATCCGCCGCACCGACAGCCCCATAGAAGCCGCCTCGGCGGCCGTGGCCGACGAGGGCGATGCCGACCTCATGCTGCGCGAAAGCCGCATCGAAGCGGTGGAGCGCGAGCTCGGAACGCTGCCCGAGCGCACCCGTTACGTGCTCGAGCAGTGCTACTACAAGCGGCGTTCGTACCGCGACGTGGCCGACGAGCTGGGCATATCCACCAACGGAATAAAGAAACACATAGTGAAGGCAATGGCCCATCTGCGCTCGGCTTTAACATAGATAAACATAATATAAGGTACCCGAACGCCCGACTTAACCGTCTTATAGTCAACAAACCTGATGAAAAATGAATATCGACGACAATAACATCAACGACCCGCAGCTTGACAGCCTGCTGCCCACAGCCGGCGAACAAGACATCATACGCTGCGCCTTCGCGCGCCGCGAAGCCGCTTCGGCCGACATCGACGCCGAGTGGCGCCGGCTCAGCCGCATCACCCGCCGGCGCAGCCGCCTGCGCCTCGGCTTCATTGCCGCCGCCGTGGCCGCCGCCTGCATGGCCGCCGTGGTGGTGCTTAATCTGCCCCACGCCGCCGATGAAGGGCAGGTGGCCGTGATAAGGCACATGGACATGCGCCCCGACATATCGCTTACCGACGCTGCCGGACGCGCCTACGATGTAGACACGGCGGGCGTAACCTTTGCGGGAAAACCGCTTTCCGGCGCGCGCGCCACCATGATGTCGATGGCCACCCCGCGCGGGCGCGACTGCCATTTGACCCTGTCCGACGGCACGCGGGTGTGGCTCAACGGCGAGAGCGAGCTGCGTTTTCCGGCGGAGTTTTCCGGCGCACGGCGCGAGGTGTGGCTGCGCGGCGAGGCCTTTTTCGAGGTGACGAAAGACCCGCAGCATCCTTTCGTCGTTACGAGCGACTACTATTCGGCCACCGTGCTCGGCACGTCGTTCGACGCCCGTGCGTATTCTCCGGCCGACGCGAGCGTCACCCTGGTCGAGGGCAGCGTGCGCGTGAGTCCCGCAGGCAGCACGTCGGCCCTCGTGATCACGCCCGGGCGGATGGTCACGTTCGGCGCCGCCGGCATGATGAACATGTCGGAAGTGGACGTATATCCCTGTCTTCAGCGCAAAGACGGCTACTTCTATTTCGAGCAGGCGTCGATGCTCGACATCATGATAGAGCTGGGCCGGTGGTACAACAAGACGGTGGTCTTCGAGGATACTGCCGCCATGAACACCATGCTCCACTTCGTTGCAAGCCGCAGCGACAGTCTCGCGACGGTGCTCGGACACATTGCCGAGCTTGACAATGTGGAGATAGAGTATACCGACGAGGACATTACGATAAGTCGGGCGGAATGAAAGTGTGGCGCGGATTCGCGCAGATTATATCATCTTTATGTATAATTCCGCCAGCAGGCTATGTATAGATTATTCTTAAAAAACCGCATTTCTTTTTTATGAAAATAGAAAAGTGATGCGGCTTTTTTGTCGTTTTACAACATGTTTTCCGGCCTGTTACAGTGCCGTTTGCGCCATTTCACACCCCGTTTGTGCCATTTCACACACCGTTTTGTGCCATATCGCGTTGCAAAACGGCCTATATCGCGTTGCAAAACGGCCTATATTGCAAGGTAAAACAACCCATATTGCATCGCAGGACGGCATTAACGTCATGGTGACGGGGGACTCTCGGCGTTGTCGTTACGTAACTGTTTGAATGTCAGTGCATCCTGTTTTGATGTAAAAACCGCCGTTTTCGGCCTGTACGCCGCAAAAAAATGTTTCGTGACGAATATCGAAGTGTTTTGTCGGAATAATTCCGAACGGTGGCGGTTCCGCCGTCCGGCGGTTGAAATACAGAATAAAAGGCATGGTCATATTTATTTTAAATGTTCCCCGTATTTATTTTAAATGTTCCCCGTATTTATTTTAAATGTATCCCGTATTTATTTTAAAGTTACATCATATTTACAGGTACGCCCCGTAGGGGCAG
>NZ_URNN01000066.1 GCF_900549175.1 uncultured Prevotella sp.
AAGAGGTATGATTACTTTCAGGATTAGACCACTGTTGATGGTAAAATCAAGCCCTGTAGGTAATCATACCTCTTCACTCATTCACTCATCACTCTGCACTTGAAAAACTCTGCACTTGAAAAACTCTGCACTTGAAAAACTCTGCACTGAAAAAGCCATGTGCAGTGAGCCTTTTTCTCACATAATTTTCTTAAATTTGCAGGCGGAACATTGATATATTGATATGCAAGAGACAAGACAGAACAAGATTGCACGCCTGCTGCAGAAGGAGCTGAGCGTGATATTCCAGCAGCAGACGCGTATGATGCACGGGGTGATGGTGTCGGTGACACGGGTGCGCGTATCGCCCGACCTCAGTGTTTGCACGGCCTATCTGAGCATCTTCCCCAGCGAAAGGGGCGAGGAGATACTGAAGAACATAACGGCCAACGAGAAGACGATACGCTACGAACTGGGCACACGCACGCGCCATCAGCTGAGAATAATACCCGAAGTGAGGTTCTTCATAGATGACTCGCTCGACTATATCGACCGCATTGACGAACTGCTGAAACAATGAACTTTCCCTTCTACATTGCCCGCCGCTATCTCTTTTCGAAGAAAAGCACCAATGTAATCAACGTGATTAGCGGCATATCGGTGGTGGGTGTGGCTGTGGCGACGATGGCTCTGGTGGTGACGTTGAGCGTGTTCAACGGTTTCCACGACCTTGTGGCATCGCTGTTCACGTCGTTCGACCCGCAGCTGAAGGTGACGCCGGCAATGGGCAAGACGGCTCCGGCCGACGACCCGCTGCTGACGGAGATACGCCGCCTGCCGCAGATAGAAGTGGCTACGGAGACCGTCGAGGACATGGCGCTGGCCGTATACGGCGAGAGGCAGGCCATGGTGATGGTGAAAGGTGTGGATGATAATTTTGACAGTCTGACGCACATCAGGGAGATTCTTGTGGGTGACGGACTGTACGAACTGCATGCCGCCGACCTGAGCTACGGCATATTGGGCATACGTCTGGCCGAGATGCTGGGCACGGGCTACACCTATCAGCACCCCCTGCGGATATATGCGCCGAAGCGTGAGGGACAGCTCAACATGGCCGACCCGCAGGAGGGCTTCGTGGAGGACGAACTGTTTTCGCCCGGCGTGCTGTTCAACGTGAGGCAGGCCAAGTATGACAAGAACTACATACTGACCAACATAGCCTTCGCCCGCAACATCTTCGGGCAGCAGGGCATGCTCTCCGCCCTGGAGCTGAGGCTGAAGCCCGGCAGCGACTTCGATGCCGTGAAGGCTGAGATACAGCGCATTGCGGGAGGCAAGTATGTGGTGCGTGACCGTTTTGAGCAGCAGGAGGATACGTTCAGGATAATGAAGATTGAGAAGCTGATAGCCTATATCTTTCTTACGTTCATTCTCGTGGTGGCGTGCTTCAACATCATCGGCAGCCTCTCGATGCTGATGATAGACAAGAAGAACGATGTGGTGACGCTGCGCAATCTGGGTGCCGACAACAGTCAGATAATACGCATATTTCTTTTTGAGGGCCGCATGATTTCGGCCATGGGTGCCGCCGTCGGCATAGTGCTCGGCCTGCTGCTATGCTGGTTGCAGCAGACGTTCGGTCTTGTGGGACTGGGACGATCGAGCGGGTCGTTCGTGGTGGATGCCTATCCGGTGAGCGTACATCCCGAAGACATCGTCATCATCTTCGTTACGGTGCTCGTGGTGGGCTTCGTGGCGGTATGGTATCCGGTGAGATATTTTGCAAAGAAGATTATTTGAATCAGTATATAAACAGAAACAACAGATGAAGACAGGTTTTGACAACGACAAATACATCAGTATTCAGTCGGAGCATATCAAGGAACGTATTGCAAAGTTCAAGGGCAAGCTGTATCTTGAACTTGGCGGGAAACTCTTCGATGATTATCATGCAAGCCGCGTGCTGCCGGGCTTCCAGCCCGACTCCAAGCTGCGCATGTTCAGCAAGATAAGCGATCAGATTGAAATAGTGATTGTCATCAGTGCCGAAGATATCGTGAAGAACAAGGTGCGTGCCGACCTCGGCATAACATACGACGAGGACGTGCTCCGGTTGCGCGACGAATTCATAGGCCGCGGCTTCACCGTGGGCAGTGTTGTCATAACGCATTACAACGGCCAGCACTCGGCCGATGACTTCCGCAAGCGCTTGGAGCGCATGGGCATAAAGTCGTATGTGCATTATCTCATCGACGGCTATCCGCACAATGTGTCGCTGATAGCAAGCGAGGATGGCTTCGGAAAGAACGACTATGTGGAGACGGAGCGTCCGCTCGTCATTGTGACGGCTCCCGGCCCTGGGTCGGGCAAGATGGCGGTGTGTCTCTCGCAGCTGTACAATGAGCACAGGCGCGGCATAGAGGCGGGATATGCCAAGTTTGAGACATTCCCCGTGTGGAGTCTGCCGCTGAAGCATCCTGTCAACATAGCATACGAGGCTGCCACGGCCGACCTGAACGATGTGAACATGATCGACCCGTTCCACCTCGAGGCCTACAACAAGATTGCCATCAACTACAACCGCGACATAGAGATATTCCCCGTGCTCAACGCCCTGTTCGAGGGCATCTACGGCAACAATCCGTATAAGTCGCCTACGGACATGGGTGTGAACATGGTAGGATTCTGCATCAGCGACGATGACGTTTGCCGTGCGGCGTCAAACGACGAGATAATACGCCGCTACTATGACGCCACGAACAAGTTTGCCAACGGGGCCAACAACGAGGGCGAGGTGCAGAAGATACAGATGCTTTTTAACCAGGCAAAGATTTCCACCGATTGCCGCAAGGTGACCGTGGCCGCGAAGAACCGGCGCGACATGTGCGGCAAACCGTGTGCCGCCATCGAGCTGGCCGACGGAACGATCATCACGTCGGAGACATCGGCCCTGCTCGGACCGAGTGCCGCACTGATACTCAACGCCGCAAAGCATCTGGCCGGCATCGACCACAGTGTAAAGCTGATACCGCAGGCCATGATAGAGCCGATACAGAAGACAAAGGTGGAATATCTCGGCGGCAACAACCCGCGTCTGCACACCGACGAGGTGCTTGTGGCTCTGTCGGTGCTGTCGCAGGCCGACGAGAACTGCCGCAAGGCTCTCAGCGTGCTGCCGCAGTTCCGTGGCTGTCAGGTTCACTCCACGGTTATGCTGTCGGAGGTTGACCGCAAGATATTCAAGAAACTCGGCGTGGGACTCACCTGCGAGCCGGTGCAGAAGAAATGAAATTTATAAAGAAATTTCTCTTCACTCTTTACTAAAAGTCCCCTTGTCGCGGCTTCACAGCTGTGGCAAGGGGATATCTATTAACTAACTTTTGGTTATTTCACGCCGTAGACGGACTTAACTATGTGCCATTTGGCATTCAGGTCGCCCACTTCTATATTTTCTCCGGCAAGGATGTCGAAGAGAAGATAGGCGTCATACGCGGGGTGCGCCTGCTTCTGCTTCGTAGCCCACTGGCGGTATTGACTGTCGGTCCAGTGGCGGATGGGAATGTTCTTCACTATCTCATAATTCTTTATGCCCAGCTCGTGCATTATGCCCACCGCACGGTCCACCTCCTTTTGTGTGGCTTCAGTGCTTGCATAGATGTAGACTTTCAGGTCGGGTTTCGTCTTGCTGTGCTTGAACTCGTCACGCACACTGTACCCCCATGCGTTCTTCTCCCAGTCTGTTATGGACAGGTGTATCCAGTCGCCGGGCACGGCTTTCTTGTTTGTTACGTAAATTCTGTTGTTTCCGGTCAGGGCGATGGTCTGCTCTCTCGGCACGTTGTCTTTCACGGAGTCGGGCACCTGCACGTTCCCCGTCAAGACGTTGACCACATGCCTGTCGCCGATTTTGGTTATCTCTATCTTCTTTGCGTCGGTGGCGGGATTGTCGGGCAGATTGTCTTTGTCCACCACCATGCCGTTCAGCTTCATTGTTGTCTGTCCTTTCGTGTCGTCAAATGACCAGTAAAGGTACTGCTCTTCGCGGTGTGACTTGCCGCCGGTGTACTCAATCCATGTGCCTTTCGGGAAATGCAATCTGTAACAGTTGCGGTATGTCTTGCCCACTTTCCGGTTTCTGGCATAACGGAAAAGTTTTTGTGGGCTGTTTTTACTCATGGCGCGCATGTCAAGCTGATATTGCGACCGTATCGCCTTGCCGTTCAGCTTGGCGGGAATCCACCGGGGCATCTGCCGCACCACACGCACTGCCTCTTCTCCCAATGCCGCGTAGGGAGGGTTGACAGCCGTCGCACGTGAAATGCTGCCGTCGGTGTCTATAACGAACCTTACCGTGACTGTCTTTTCTATCCCTTTCTTCGTCAGGCTGTCAGGATAGTTGAAGTTGCGCACTATGAACTGCTCCAGCTCTTTCTCGCCGCCCAGATATTGCGCAACGACATCGGGTTTGACGAATCTCTCATTCTGTGCGAGGCCGGTGACAGCCACCAAGGCCATTGCCAGCAGTAATAACGTCTTTTTCATCGCTCTTTGGTTTTTATGGGTTATCATGTTTCAGTCTTCATATCGTGACATGCAGTAGAGGGCTGTTGCGGAAGGACCTCCAGCCACGATGCTGTCCGGTTCCTGTCCGGGTACGATGTCTTTAATGCTTTCGTAAAGTCCGTCTGCGGTCATGGCTGTCTCCCCGTCTGCCTGCGTGCGTCCGGCAGAAGCGTTGCCGCTGATGGGTATCACTATTGTGCCTATATGGCATATGTAGTCTTCGGCATGCTGTGCGGGCGTTTTCTTCACTTCTGCCGTCGCAGTGTTCACTTCATCCGCCGACTTCTTGTGTGGGGCGGCCGGTGGCAAGGTGCGGCGGCAGACGGTTTGTGTCGTGCTGCCGGTGGGTTGTGTCATGCTGCCGGTTGTGCGGTCGTTATATGCGTGGCGGAAGAGTGTGGCGTAACCCACGATGAGCAGACCGGCAAGGCATGCTGCCACGGCATAGAGCCGTAGGTGTCTGGCGGCAATCGTTGTCCTGTATGCAGGAGCCGTGCGCTCCTCCATCATGCGGTCGTATTCGTTGGCTCCCGGTTCGAGCTCGTCCATGAATTGCCTGTAGAGTTCCTCGTCGTTATGGTTGTTGTTCTTTGTCATATACCCAAACGTTGTTTCAGTTTTACCATTATTTTCTTTTTAGCCATTGACACCATACTCTTCACCGATGTTTTGCCGATGCCTGTAGACTGTGATATCTCGTCTACGGTCTTGCTCTCAAAGAGGCGTGCCCGGAGTAGTTCCCGTTCTCTTGGGTTGAGATGCAACATGGCTTTTTCTATTTCCAGCCTTGTCTCTGTGGTTTGTATGGCGGCGTCGGCATTGTCGTACGCCGGTGCCGCCGGCTCCCTACCGGAGAGTGTGGCAGTGGGCTGTCGTTCTTTGAGCATGTCTATGCAGACATTCTTTGCCACCTTTACGGCAAGTCCCTGCATGTTGCGTCCCGCGTCGAGGCTCCGGCAGTAGTGCCACAGTCGTATGAGGCTCTCCTGTGCCACATCTTCTGCGTCCATGGTGTTGCCGAAAAACTTGCGTCCGATGTCTACCATCAGTGGGCGCAGTTGCGGTATGATGTGTTTGAATTCTTCTTGTGTCATTATACCCTATATACTGAAACCGAACTTAAAAGTTAAGCCAGAAAAGGAACTTTTTCCCGGAAAATAAATAAGAAAGGGGAAAAATTATCTATGTGGTAATTGAAGGATGTCAACCAAAATCAGGAAACGGGGGTGTGTCAAAATGCAAGGGTTGTAACTTGTAGGGACATATTCTTGTATCTGTCCGCCCGTAACATATTGATATTCAATAACTGTTTGACGGACAAATACAAGAATATGTCCCTACAGAACTTTCCTGATTCAGGCTCCTTATCGGGTAACTCATTACAGAGTGATGTTCTCCACATCCACGTGTTCGTGGAGGAATATCTGTGCCGACTCACGGAACTTGTCGGGATTCTCGGTTGTAAGATAGTGCACACTGCCTCCACGTGTACATTTCCTGTCCATCTCGGGATGGCGGTTGAGATACGATTTCAGACTCTCGGCCACATAGTCGCCCTGCGGCACTATGCGCACGCCGGCGGGAGTGTATTTGAGTATCTTCGGCAGGAGCAGGGGGTAGTGGGTGCAGCCGAGGATGATGGCGTCGATGTCGGGGTCGAGGCTCATCAGCTGGTCGATGCGTTTCTTTACGAAGTAATCGGCGCCGGGACTGTCACACTCGTTATATTCCACCAATGGCACCCAAAACGGGCATGCTATGCCTGAGACGCTGATGTCGGGGAAGAGTTTCTGTATCTCCAGTGTGTAGCTCTCGCTCTTGATGGTGCCTTCGGTGGCGAGTACGCCCACGTGGCGGGTTGTGGTGAGCGGGCCGATGATTTCGGCGGTGGGGCGTATTATCCCGAGCACACGGCGCTGCGGGTCAACCTGCGGAAGGTCGTTCTGCTGTATTGTGCGCAGGGCCTTGGCCGATGCGGTATTGCAGCCCAGTATAACCATGTGGCACCCCATGTCGAACAGCTTCATGACGGCCTGGCGCGTGAACTCATACACCACGTCGAACGAGCGCGTGCCGTAGGGTGCGCGTGCGTTGTCGCCGAGATAGAGATAGTCGTATTGCGGAAGCAGGTTGCGTATGCCGTGGAGTATCGTCAGTCCGCCGTAGCCGGAATCGAAGATGCCTATCGGGCCGGGGGTGTTTGGAAGATTGTTCATCGTCGTTGGACTTTAATGCGTTTCCTTTACTTCATCTTCTCCTTTACCGCCGCCGTGATGTCATCTCCGCGCACCGGGTTGATGAACGGACAGGTGTTGTTGTCGGTGTTTATGATGAACATGTAGCCGCGTTCTTCGCCGATGGTCTTCAGAGCGGTAGACAGTTTGCGGTGTAAGGGGGCCATGATGTCTTTTTCAGCCGCTTTGAGCAGGCGTTCGCTTTCTTCCTTGAAGACGATGTTCTTGTCGAGCAGTTCCTGCAACTCGCTCTGGCGCTTCTGCAGGATGGTGGGCGGAAAGTCACGCTGTCCTTCGAGAAACTCTTCGTACTTCTTGTTGAATTCCTTGGCCGCGCGTTCCGCCTCTTCGTCATACTTGCCCTTGAGCTCTTTTATCTGCTGCATGGCTGTGGCATAGTCGGGCATGGAGCGGAAAACGGAGTCGTAGCTCAGATAGCCGAACATGGCGGCTTGTGCGGCTTGCTGTTGCGCGGCCGGCTGCTGCTCTTTCTCTGTTGATATGTTGGACTGCGCTCCAACGGCCAATGAGATGAATGTGACAAGTGTCAATAAGAATTTTCTCATAATATTCCTGATTAATGGGGATTGCTGATTGAGGAAGAACGTGTGGTTTCGGGGACAGACGGATAAAAAAACAGTCAAAAGTCAGTGTCTCCCTGCTGTGGTGACACTGATTTTTGACTTGTTTATGTTCTGTCCGGATTATTTCAGACCGAGTTTGGTCTTCACATCGGCTGTAACGTCGGTGCTCAGCGTGGTGCTGATGTAGGGAACACCACCGGCAATGTCCATGATGTATACATATCCGCCGGCCTGCCCCACCTGCTTGATGGCGTCGGTAACCTTGGCTGTAATCACCTGGAACTTCTCCTGCTGTGCCTTGGCGAGAGCCTGCTGGTTGTCCTGATAGCTCTGCTGAATCTTCTGGTACATTTCCTGAAGCTCCTGCTCGCGGCGCTGCTTGATGTTGTCGGGCAGTGTGGCCTGCTCCTTCTCGTATGCCTGCGATTTCTTGGTGAGCTCGTCCTGCATGCTCTTCAGGTCATCGTCATACTGTTTTGCCAGAGCCTCGATTTCTGTTCTGGCCTTGGTGTATTCGGGCATTACCTGAATAATCTCCTGTGCGTTGACGTGGCCGAACTTCTGTGCTGATGCTGCCATGGGGGCGCACATCAAAAGCATTAAAAGTAACTTCTTCATTGTCTTTATTTTATTTTTAGTTTATGATTATTATTATTTTGTGGGAGGGGTGGGAGTGATGGGAGGAATGGGAGAAATGGGAGATGTGGGAGGGATGGGAGAAATGGGAACCGCATCGAACTGCGGTAGCAAATTCTTCACTTTCCCCTCTTAACTCTTCGTTCTTCACTCTTCGTTCTTCACTCTTCGCTCTTCACTCTTCGTTCTTCACTCTTCACTTTAATTGGCGTATCCCAATTTTTGCAGCACCTCATTGCTTATGTCTATCTTCGGGCTGCCGAATATGATGCCGCTGTCGCTTGCGCGGTCGAGGATGAGCTGATATCCGCGCAGGTCGGCAATGTCCTTCACCGCGTTGTAAATCTCCTCCTGTATGGGAGTCATGAGGCTGGTGCGCTTCTTGAAGAGTTCGCCTTCAGGGCCGAAGTATTTCTTTTTCAGTTCGGCGGCCTGCTTCTCCTTTTCCATTATGGCGTCTTGCTTGGCCTTCTTCTGCTCCTGCGACAGGAACACCACTTCATTCTGGTAGTTCTTGTACATGGTCTGTGCCTCAGTTGATATGGCCTCCACCTCGGCCTGCCATTTTTTCGACACCTGATTCAGCTGTTCGTTGGCGCGTTCGTATGCCGGGATGTTCTTCAGTATATACTCCATGTCGACAAGTGCGAACTTCTGTGCCGATGCGCCCAGCGAGCATGCTGCAAGCAGGCAGATGACCATAAGTTTCTTTACTATTCCGTTTTTGCTTTCTGTCATGTCAAATCCTCCTAACCATTAACTCTTAATTCTTAACTTTTAACTCTTAATTTCTCAGAATTCCTGTCCGAGAATGAAGTGGAACTGGCTGCCGCCCTTGGCTCCGGTGGTCTGCAGCTTGTCGAAGCCGTAGGCCCAGTCGATACCCATAAGTCCCACCATGGGCAGGAAGATACGCACACCGGCACCGGCAGAACGTTTCATGTCGAACGGACTGAATTTCTTTGTCTCGTACCATGCGTTACCGCCTTCGAGGAAGGCCAGACCGTAGATGGTGGTGTTGCCGAGCATGAATGGGTAGCGCAGCTCGACGGTGAAACGGTCGTAGGCATAGCCGGGAGCGGAGTAGGGCGTGAGCGAACCGTTGTCGTAACCGCGCAGTCCGATGGTCTCCTGTGCATAGCCTGTCGAGTATCCGCTCATACCGTCACCGCCCACGTAGAATGTCTCAAAGGGCGATTTCTTGTACTTGTTGTAAGACCCGAGCAGACCAAACTCGACGCGTGTCATGAGCACGAAGCACTTGGCACCGCGTGTGAGCGGGGTGAACGTGCGCATCTTCAACTTCCACTTGTGATACTCTATCCAGCGGTATTTCTCCTGCTGCTCCGCTTCATACTGGGCCGACGTGGGGTCGGTGGCCAGATTCTTGTAGTCTTTGTTGCTGAAGAGCGACCATGGCGGCGTGAGCGTGACGGAAGCGAGGAACTCGGAACCGCTGCGCGGGAAGAGCTGGTTGTCGGTGCTCACACGTGAGATGTTCAGGCTGAGGTTGATGTTGTTGCAGTTACCGTTGGATATGAGGAAGTAACGCCAGTCACGCAACATGTAACGTGTGTACGACAGCGAGGCTGACAACTGGAAGTAGTCGTCGGGCCATCTCAACCGTTTGCCCCATCCCAACGAGAAGCCGAGCATCTGCACATATTTGTCATCGTCGAGATAGCTTTCATAGTTGTTGTAATAACCGTTATAGCTGCCAAATCCTCCATAGTAGTTATAATAGTTGTTCATCCAACTGTTGTTGTAGTAGTTGCTGTTCACGTCGGTCTGCTTCGAGTAGAATATTCCAACGTTGAACGCATTTGGACGTTTGCCGCCGAACCACGGTGCCGAATAACTCAGACTGTACGACTGATAATACTGTGCGTTGGTCTGTGCGCTCAGTGCCAGCTGCTCGCCGTCGCCGATGGGCATTATTCCGCGGTGCATCTTGTTGCGCCCGAAGAGGTTGCGCATAGAGAAGTTGTTCAGTTTCAGCGATATGCGGCCTATGACACCGGTTTGTCCCCATCCGAGCGAGAACTCCACCTGATCGTTCGATTTCTGTTCAAGTTCCCAGTTGATGTCAACCGTTCCGTCTTCTGGGTTCGGTTTTACGTCTGGAACAACCTTTTCCGGGTCGAAGAATCCCATAGATGCTATTTCGCGTGCCGAACGCATCAGGGCGTCTCTTGAGAACAGGTCGCCCGGTTTTGTACGCAGTTCGCGGCGCACCACCTCTTCATACAGTTTGTCGTTGCCGTAGATGCGCACGTTGCTGATGTGTGCCTGATGGCCTTCGAAGATACGCATTTCGAGGTCGATGGAGTCGCCCACGATGTTTACTTCGGTGGGTTGCAGGTCGGAGAACAGATAACCGTTGTTCCAGTAGTAGTTGCCCACGGCATCCTCGTCCTCCTTCAGTCGCTCGTTGAGTTTCTTCTGGTTGTACACGTCACCGCTCTTCATGTTCAGCACGTGGTTCAGATAGTCGGTCGTGACAACGGTGTTGCCCACCCATGTGATGTTGCGGATGTAGTATTTCTCGCCTTCGTCCACTTTCACATATACGTCCACATGTTTGTCATCGACACTGCTCACGCTGTCTTCCACGATGTACATGTCGCGGTAACCCAGCTCGTTGTATTTGTCTATGAGGTTCTGCTTGTCGGTCTTGTAGCGTTCGTTGGTAAACTTCTTCGACTTCAGGAACGATGACAGTTTGCCGGCTTCGTGCGTCTTGGCGAACACGCCTTTCCTGAACAGTCCTCCCTTTATCTTCGACGTGCTCAGATATTTGTTGCCCTCGATGATGATGTTGCGCACCTTCATCTTGGCTTTCTTGTCGATGTTGACGTCGAGTATGACCTGGTTGGTGCCCGTCACGTCGTCACGCTGCAGTATTTCTATTTCCGCGTTCTTGTAGCCTTTCTCGTCGAAATACTTCTTTGCCAGAATCTTTGCGCGGTCTATCATGTTAGGCGTAATCTGGCTGCCCTTCATTATGCCGAGCTTGGCCTCCATGTCATCACGTTCCGATTTTTTCAGACCGTTATAGTTTATGACGCTCACCCTCGGGCGAAGCGCAAGGTTGATGCACAGGTAAATCTTTGAGCCTACGATAGAGTCGGCCGTTATGGACACCTGCGAGAACAGTCCGTGTCTCCAGTAGCGTCTCACTGCCTCTGTTATTTCGTTTCCCGGCACGCTGATTTGCTGGCCTATGCTCAGTCCTGAAATGCTTGTGAGCACATAGTCCTCATATCCCTCCACGCCTTTTGCCGTTATGCCTCCTATCTCGCATGAGCGCGGGGTGCCGGCATAGGATATGTCAGGATTGACGATTTTCTCCTGACCTTTTGTCGGGATTGCGAAGACTGTCGTCGCCGCAAGCAGCATGAAAACCTTATTTATATATTTCATCTTTAATGTTGTATTCAAGTGAAAATCATCTCCGTGAATTGTCTTCCGCTTCAATCTGGGCCCCTGTCTTGCCGAAACGGCGCTGGCGTCCCTGATAGCTTGCTATGGCCTTGTGCAGGGCCTCTTCGTCGAAGTCGGGCCAAAAAGTGTCGCAGAAGTACAGTTCGGAGTAGGCAATCTGCCACAGCAGATAGTTGGATATGCGCAACTCTCCACCCGTGCGTATGAGCAGGTCGGGGTCGGGCATGAAACAGGTCTGCATCTGTCTGTCGACGGTCTGCTCCGTTATGTCATCGGGGTTTATGCTTCCGTCTTTCACGCCCTTGGCGATGTTCTTCACCGCCTCTGCAATCTCCCATCTCGACGAGTAGCTCAGAGCCACAACCATCGTCATGGCCGAGTTGGCGGCGGTGTGTTCCTCTGTCTCACGTAGCTTCTGCCTTACGTTCTCCGGCAGGCGCCCCATGTCGCCCACCACGCGGAACCGCACGTTGTTCTTCATGAATATCTCGTCTTCAAGCGACGAGAGCACCAGTCCCATCAGGGCTGCCACCTCGTCCGTGGGGCGGTTCCAGTTCTCGGTGGAGAACGTGTACAGTGTCAGATACTTCACGCCTAACCGCGTACACTCCGATGTGATGCGTCTCACTGCGTCCACTCCGGCCTGATGTCCGTAACTGCGCTCGTGTCCGCGCTCTGCCGCCCATCGTCCGTTGCCGTCCATGATGATGGCGATGTGTTGCGGTATGCGTTCCATATCCAGTTGGTATGCCATATCTTTAATCTCTGTCGTTGTTACAAGTTTTGCATTTCGCCATTATGTCGTATGTCACCGACAGGCGTATCACATTGTAGCAGTCGGTGTTTTTGAAAGCTCCGCTGCTCTTGATGCCGTAGGGGTCGGCCACGCCGTCGAGCTTGTCGTTCAAGGTGAAGCTCATGGCCCATTCCAGTCCGAGGTTCAGTCTGTCGGCAATCTTGTACTTCACGCCCACGCCCATCGGAACGTTGGCGGTGAAGACGTTGCTGCCGTCGCCGCTGACGTATGTGGCACCCAGTCCCACTGCAATATATGGTACCAGCCTCTTGGCTCCGCGATATTCGCGTCCGGTGCCGTAAGGCCAGAAGTTATACTCAAAGCGCAGTCCCACATCCACCGCCGAATTATTGAATTCTACTGTGGCGGCACCCTCTTCGCTGATGCCCGGATACCATGTGGCCAATCCTTCCGACGACCCTTTCAACTTGCCGTAGCCTATGTTGAGGGCCAGTCCCATGCGGGGGTTGAAGCGGTAGCGTCCCAAAAGCAGCCCCATGGGTTGCATGTTTTTTGTCAGACTGCTGTTGAAGTCGCCCACGTATGCCATCAAGCCCACTCCGGCTCCTATCTCTGCACGATATTCCGGGTCTGTCTGTGCCTGTGCGGCAACAGTTGTCAGCATGATGGCTATTACTGTGATGACTCTTCTCATCCGGCGGTCTCTTTTAGTGTCTCCTTACATTTATATATATAAGGGCTGATTATTTGCTCCAGCCCATGCTGTTCAGACGTCCGCGCCACACCTGTCCCGTGCCGCCGCACACAATCCAAATGTTGTTGTCGGCATCGGTGGTGGCGGCAAACGTAGTGACGTTGAGGCGAAGATTGTAGGGTATATGGTAGTTGTCAGACCGTTTCCATGTGATGCCGCCGTCACGGCTCTCATATACATTCTCCAGAGTCTCTTCCTCTCCGGTGCCCTTACTCTTGCCTCCCAGTGCCAGCAGACTGTTGCCGTAGCCCATCACTGTGATGTTTTCAAGTTGCGGCAGCGGATATTTGTCGGTGTCGTCCATGTTCATGTATATCCATTGTCCCGGCTTGCTGTCGGGGGCGTATTCCGATATCTTGCGCCATACCACGGCGTGTGTATCGTCGGGGTGTTCGGTGGCGGAACGGTTGCCCGTAAGCAGCAGATAGTCGGCGTCTGGGGTGAATCGGAACGTGGTGCGGCAGAAGTTTATGTCTTCCGATGGCATCCATGCCATGTCATCGGCCATGGTGTCGGCTTCCCAAGTCTGTCCGCCGTCGGTCGAGAACATTATCCGGCCGTGGGTACCGATGGCATACAGTGCTGTGGTGCTGCCGCCTATGAGGCGGCTGATGCCGTCACATTCGCCAATACGGCTGAACGAGCGTCCGCCGTCGGCCGAAACGTGGAGCACATTGCCGTCGAGCACATACAGTTTGTCGCCCGTGAGTGCAACGTTGCGCCAGGCTTCACAGCCCAGCACCGTATTTTCCGTAGTCCATATGTTTCCGTCGGTTATACCGGTGGTATATATTTTTGTGCTGTTTCCGTCGGTGCCGAATACTATCAGGCGTCCGCCCGCGGTCACGGCTTTCATGCCGCTCAGTGCGGCCATGTCGGCAAAGTCGGCCATGCGGTTCCAGTGAAACTCACCGCTGTTTTCCTGATGCACGTTTACCGTAATCTTATATCTGCGGCTGCTGCTGTTGTCCATCGCGTAAACTGTCACGTATCTCGGGCCGCTGAAGTCGACAGTGTCTGCCGTGGAGAGAATTGACACGGAGTCGCCCGTGAAGTTCTCTATATATGCCAGACCGCTGTTCTTTGTTGAGTATGTGCAGAAAGCCTTCGACGCGTCGATACCTACGGGCAGCGAATCGGTGTTGTATATCTCGCCGCGCAGATGGTCGATATGGAACGGGTAGTTCTTGACCGTGGCGTCCATCTCCGAGTATACGGAGTCGGCTCCTGTGGATGAAGTGGTGTGTTTGTATATTTTGGCGCTTGAGATGCCAAACGCTGTTATTGCAATGTCGTCATAGAGCGTAACTTCTATTTTGTCATCATCTATACATGACGCAAAAAGAAGTACTGCCGAGAGCAGCAGACAAAGATGACCGAAAAATCTTCTCATTCAATACGTATTTTTTTGTTTTTAGCTGCAAATTTAATCACAATTCTGCAAAAGGCGGCAACTTTCAGTCAGATATTAACTTAAATATATTATAAAACGTTTTATTTTAAGGTATGTTAGGGGTATGGGTATCATGAAAAAGCCCCCTCCGACTCCACATAAGTGGGGCAGGAGAGGGCTTGAAGGCCATTCTTTCACAGCGTGAGTGGAATGCATTGCCGATGTCAGCCGTCATTGCAGTCTGAAGTTTATGGGCAGGGTGAAGTATACGCGTACCGGTTTGCCTTTATTCTTTCCGGGCGTCCACTTTGTGGCGTTTACTACGCGTACGGCCTCGTCATCGAGGGCATTGCAGGCATCGCCTGTTCTCACTCCCGGATCGTCGGTGGCTTCATTACCGTTGTGTTTGTATGCCACCACACGGTCGAGTTCTTCTTGCGGGCGGTTTCCGCTTGCCGATTTAATGATGGTGGCGTCTGATACGGTACCGTCCGTGTTTACCACAAACTTTACGACAACTTTGCTTTCCACGCCGGCTTTCATGGCGATAAGCGGGTACTTCACGTTGAGGCTGAGATATTTCATCAGTGCCTCAACACCTTTTTCTCCCGATTCGCTGTCTGTGAATTCCGGCAAAACCTCCGGTGTGTCGTACACGGTGTTGTCGTTGTCATCGGCCGTCTTGTTGTTGTGGGCGGTTGTTTCGTCGTTGGTGGCGGCAGCGGCTTTTACCGGTTGGGGTGCGGCGGGTGTCTGCATCACGGTGTTGTCTGCCTCCGGTGTAACGATTGTCAACGGCTGCTTGGCGTCTGCCGTGGCAATGGCTTTTACCGGTTGGATTGACTTGTGCGCCTGTGTCTCGGCGTTGTTTGCAGCCATGAGAATGGCTGCCAACGGCAGTAGCAACAGATATTTGGCCCGTTTCTGTGGGGCTGTCCTTTTCTTGTTCATCATCTTGATTCTCATTTTTAGGGGTAAAACATTAAAGTTATTTGATATCGCGATATTTCTTTCCGAAGGGCACGACAGTGCCAGCAGATGATATTGGTATGTGCGTGTGTCGGCTCCGAGTGCCAGTACGTGCTCGTCTGCAAGGTATTCCAGGTTTATTCTCATCTGCCGGCGCATCAGCCATGCAGCGGGGTTGGGCCAGCATGCCGCGCACATCAGTTCGCCGAGCAGCACGTCGGCCGTGTGCCATTGCTCCGCATGTGTGCGTTCGTGGGTCAGCACGTCGGCGGCTTTGGTGCTGTGGAGTGTGTCGGCATCGGCGAAAATCCATTTCAAGAATGAGAATGAGATGTTGCTGCCTTCCACCAGTCTCACTTCAATTCCATTGACGGTTGTGCGCGGGGAGCGGCGTGCCAGCCGTATTATGGCTGTTGCGCGCCATACTGTCCGGGCTGCGAGCATGGCCGATACGGCAAGGTATGCCGCGAGCAGCATCCGGGTGGTGTCAGTCCCGCTGTCAGGGGCGGCTGCGGTCTCTGTGCCGGCCGTAACCGTCAGTGCCGGCAGCACCTTGGTGGCATAAATGTTGGTCACGGCATTTTCTTTCGGCATCATGTTCTCAGGCAGTCCTATGTCGGTGAGCGGGATTATAGCCGACAGTATTATTGCTCCCATCAGTGTCGCGCGGCGGTTTCTGAAGAACGTGTCGTTGGCAAAGAGCAACCTGTAGGCCATGTAGAAGATGGCGATGGCTATGTTGAGTTTCAACAGATAAATCATTTGCTTTTCTCTATTTTGTCTATTATTTCTTTCAGGTCTTCCGGTGAGAGTCTTTGCTCGCGGGTGAAGAATGTCACGAGTTCTTTATACGAATCCTTGAAATAGTCTTTGACCACGCTGCCCAAGAAGCTGCGTTTGTATTCGTCGCGGTCTATTTTGGTTATGTAGCGGTAGGTGTTGCCGGTGCGTTCTGCCGAAACGAAACCTTTGCGTTGCAGGTTTTTTACAACCGATGCCACTGTAGTATATGGCGGTTTGGGTTCCGGCAGCATTTCTACAATGTCTTTCACGTAGCAGCTGCTGAGTTCCCAGATGTGTTTCATCACTTCTTCTTCTTGTTTGGTTAGCTTCTCCATATCCTTTAAATCTTTTAATTATGTCGCAAAATTACGAAACTTTCGTAATATACACAAATATAAAGTGTTAATAGTTACGAAAACTTCGTAGATTACTTGTTGGACAACAAAGGATATGGGAAATATGGGGCTGTATTTTACTCAAATGTTATTGTAAATTTACTCAAATCTTATTGCAGATTTACTCAAATCTCGTCGCAAATTTACTCAATTCTCCTGATTGGAACAAATAAAGTGGTAAATAATCGATGGCGTCAGTAAAAATGATACAAAAAAAGAGTGCGGTATGACTCACTCACTCCGCACTCCTCCTAACGGCTGCTGATATCTGTGAGAGTAATTAAACTCAATACACTCGCAATAGCGATCGATATCGGCAAAGCCATTGTCTGAAAATCTAATAACATAATCTTTACCTTAAATCTATTAACTACTAACCTAATGAATAACAATGTATTCGTCTCGAACACGGTGCAAAGATACATATATTTGTGCACGTGCACAAATAAATTGGCGATTGTTTGGTATTTGTTGTTATGTTCTTGATTTATATCAATATACGGCCTGCCCTTTTTGTCCGTTTCGGACTGTTTTTGTTGCCGATAAACCGTGGCGGACACAGACAAGGCCATAGGTCTGCAATAGATGGCAGATATAAAAAGTTGGGGCTGCGCCCGGATTTTCACAATCCTGACACAGCCCCTCAGCTATTGTCGCTATGATAAAAAACACTTATTCTTTTTTATTAGAACTTCGGACCGGCAGCCACAAGATCCTTACCGGCAGCGTTGCCAGTGTACTTCACGAAGTTCTTCTGGAAGCGTGCAGCCAAATCCTCTGCCTTCTTCTGCCACTCGGAAGCGTCGGCGTATGTGTCGCGCGGGTCGAGGATGTTGGTGTCAACGCCCTCAAGTTCTGTCGGCACGGCGAAGTTGAAGATAGGAATGATCTTTGTGGGAGCCTTGAGGATGGCGCCACCGAGAATTCCGTCGATGATACCACGTGTGTCGCGGATAGAGATGCGCTTGCCCGTACCGTTCCAGCCAGTGTTCACGAGGTAAGCCTTGGCACCGCTCTTCTCCATCTTCTTAACCAGCTCCTCAGCATACTTTGTGGGGTGCAGCTCGAGGAAAGCCTGGCCGAAGCAAGCAGAGAATGTGGGGGTGGGCTCGGTGATACCGCGCTCAGTACCTGCCAGCTTGGCTGTGAAGCCTGAGAGGAAGTAATACTTTGTCTGCTCCGGAGTCAGGATAGATACCGGAGGAAGTACGCCGAATGCGTCGGCAGACAGGAAGATTACGTTCTTGGCTGCGGGAGCT
>NZ_URNN01000067.1 GCF_900549175.1 uncultured Prevotella sp.
TCGGATGGACAACACCGGTTGCCGGACAGGTAGTGCCGATCGTCCGGAAAGCCATTGAAAGCGGCAAGGTCGTAGGCGCAATCTGCAATGGTGCCTCGTTCATGGCAAAATGCGGATTCCTCAATGCCGTCAAACATACGGGCAACGGCTTGGAGCAACTGAAACTCTGGGGAGGCGACAATTACACCAATCCTGACGGGTATATCCATGCCCAGGCGGTCAGCGATGGGAACATCGTGACGGCAAACGGCTCCGCACCGCTTGAGTTTGCAAAGGAGCTGCTTCTGCTGCTCGGGAACGACACGCCGGAACGCATAGAGATGTACTATCAGTTCTACAAGCAAGGGTTCTGTACGCTGTTTCCAGCTCAAAGCGAATAACTGCTTATCAACAGGCATGAAGTTGACCGGGTGTGTATGAAAAGCCCACGATGGTCAGCAACCTGATTAAATATTAAGAGAAGTAATGTGGACAAATCTTTTATATGTGATGCTGGGCAGTGCCGTCGGTGGCGGTTGTCGTTTCTTGGTAAGTAAAATTGTGTCGGAGCATAGCACAGGCGTGTTTCCGTGGGGCACATTTGCCGTCAATCTTGCGGGCTGCCTGCTGATTGGCATCCTGTTTGGGCTCACGGAACGGGGCGTGAGCCTTTCGCCGCAGATGAAGATGCTACTCATTACAGGCTTCTGTGGAGGATTCACCATATTCTCTACATTCACCCATGAGAACTACCTGCTGCTTAACGACTCCCGCTTCTGGATACTCTTCCTTTATGCAGTCCTCTCATTTGCCTTGGGCTTGCTCTTGGCGCACGCCGGACATGCTTTGGCCAGGCTTTGATGAAAAACAAAAAAGAAATAAATACATATATGATAAGAATTGACCATATCGCGATGTATGTCGCAAACCTGGAGGGCGCGAGAAAGTTCTTCATGGAGTTCTTCGATGCCACATCCAATGCGCAGTATCATAATCCGCGGACGGGACTGCGGACATACTTTCTCACATTTCCCGATGGAGGAAGACTGGAAATAATGAGCAGACCGGAAGTGAGTGTTGCAGACAACCCTGTTTATCGCAGCGGTTTTATCCATCTTTCGTTCTGTCTTGGCTCACGTGAGGAGGTTGACCGCATGACTTCGCTCCTGTCCTCACAAGGATACGAAGTCCTGTCAGGCCCCCGCGTTACCGGTGACGGATATTACGAAAGTTGCATCAAGGGATTTGAAGGAAACTTGATTGAACTGACGGAATAGCGAGGGCAGAGACAAGCAAATATGATGAAAGAAAATACTAAAATACAGAAATTATGAAAATACATCAAATCACGTTCACCAAACCGAAACGGGTCATAGAAAAATGCGGCTTCAGGTTTCATCATACGAATCACAGCGTGGTTTCTCCGCTTGGGAACAAGTGGACAGAGCATTTTATGTCGCGATGAAGGAGGGTTTATATGCCAATGAATAACATTTATTTGTCAATCTTGCGGCTATCCGACACAATAGATGAGAGTTTACATAATACTCTTAATCTTTGCTGGAATTTTTCGGATTCATATAAGAATGAATTATTGAAATATCCTTTTATGATAAATTTGTTGGACGATGCCCTACGCTCAGAAAGACTTAAGGAGACAGCACATAGCAGGATACTTTATAGGATTCTGCATGACAAGAATATGCAAAAAAGATTCGTAGAGCATTTCCTTCCGGATGTAAAGTGTTCGTTTGAAAGCATACAAATTCCATATCCAGACAGACATAGAATAGACCTTACCATTAAAAGTGATAATTTCTTTCTAATAATAGAGAACAAAATCAATAATGCTCCGGAACAAACGGCTCAAATTGACAAATATGTCAAAATTGCGCAGATGACATACCCTGATGAACAGATTTATGTTTTGTATTTGGATGGAGAAAGCAATATCTGCCCATCTGAAAAATCAATGTCTGCTGATGTTAGGAATCAGTTGGGAGATAGGCTTATATTAAAGAACTATAAGCATGACATTACCCCATGGATTGCATCGGTTTATAAACAAATTGATTTCAATGTTCAACCTTTTCTTAAAAGTACATTACTTTCATATAAGACATATTTAGAAAACAAATATAAACTCAACAAAATGAACAATAAGTTAGACAAAGCTCTGATTGAGACACTGGGATTAGACCCTATGTCCATTTCAGAAAAGATAAATGTAATAAGAGATCAAATAAATAACATTGATAAAATCAGAGAAAGGTTGAGTTCCCTGCTTGACACCTATTACGAGCAAAGCATAATTCAAGATATAAATGAATGGTACAAATGTTATTCAGACATTCTTTCTGACAAAATTGTTCTGACGATGGAAAATAACATGGAATTCGGCTTTAATTTCCGGTATCGTAATAAGGATTTTCGCTGTTGTGTTTCATTTGATGATGGTAATGAAAATCCTTATTGGGGAATATATGGAAAGGACGAGAATATAAATTCATGTCCAAGAATATTTGAATCCCTTAAGAATTTAGTACTTCACAGCAACAAAGGCTTTCATAATTGTGAAGACAATTCAGAAGATTGGGTTATCTCAGACTATGAAATGAAAGAACTTATTGTTGATAGGTTCGTTATGCTTGCTCAATTGGTTTCTGAGTCAGAGATGTGTTTTATAATAGAATAAATAAACTTTGAGAAACAATGAAAATACATCAAATAACGTTCAGCCCCACAGGAGGCACACGAAGAGTCTGCGAATATATATGCGAGGGTTTTGACGCGAGGCCGCTCGTGACAGACCTCTGCGTGAAGAAAGAACAAATAAGATTGCCGGACATACACGAAGAGGACTTGGTCATTATCGCCATGCCCGTGTTTGCCGGACGCGTACCTGCTTTGGCGGTCGAGAGACTCAAGCGTATTCAGAGCAACCACGCAAAGTGTGCGGTTGTGGCGGTATATGGCAACAGGGCGTACGATGACGCTCTGCTCGAAATGCAGGATGTGGCAACGGAAATGGGATTCCGTGTCGTTGCCGCCGTCAGCGCCGTTGCCGAGCACAGCATCGCCCGTGTGTATGCCGCAGGAAGACCCGACGCTGAAGACCGCAAGGAACTGGCCGCTTTCGGAGCCGCTATAATAAATAAGGTGGAAGGCATGGACACATACAAGCCTTTGACGTTGCCCGGTAACCGTCCATACAGGGCAGGCAATACAGGCCCCTTCCACACGGCAGACGAGCGGTGTACCGATTGCGGCACGTGTCATGAACTCTGTCCTGCCGACGCCATACCCGCCGACAATCTCAGAAGCGTAAACAAGGACACCTGCATCTCCTGTATGCGCTGCCTCTCCGTTTGTCCGACTAAAGCAAGAAACATCGGGCAGGTGGAGAAGATGGTGACAGAGAAACTGAAAACGTTGTGCGCAACGAGAAAGGGCAACGAACTGTTTGTTTAATCTAAAGGGAAAGGAAACATCATGAACAAAAGAGAATATGCACAGGCAAACAAAGCCTGGATAGAAGCGAAAGCGCAGGAAGAAGGCGTGAAGGCCCTTCCGAGAGGTATATATTATAAGGTGTTGGCGGAGGGGCAGAACGACGGCAGGCATCCCTCGCCCCGCAGCATCGTAACCGCACACTATACAGGATGGACCATCGACGGAAGGAAGTTCGACAGCAGTCGTGGCGGGGCACCGTTGGCCATACGCCTCTGCGACCTGATAGAAGGCTGGATTGTCGCCATGCAGCAGATGTGCGTGGGCGACCGCTGGGAAGTGTATATCCCTGCCGAAATGGGATACGGTAAGTTCTCGCAGCCCGGCATCCCCGGAGGCTCAACGCTGATATTCGAGATTGAGCTGATAGGGATTGCGTAAATACTTTTATCTCATTGACAACGGATTGATTTTATGTATATCATATTATCGACTACAAGAATTGCATGCTGTTTTATGCAAATCTTATAGTCAATTGTTGTTTTCGCATAATTATCTATGCAAATCTTACAGCCTTTTGAAGAAAAACTTGTATCTTCGCAGCAGAAATCTAAAGAAACAACAATTATGATAGAGAGAAACATAAATGAGAAACTAACGTTCTTGACATCGAAGTTTCCCGTAGTAACCCTTACAGGAATAAGACAATGCGGGAAGTCTACACTTCTGAAAAACAGTTTCAAGGATTATAAGTATATATCTCTTGAAGACATGGACATACGCCAGATGGCGCAGACAGACCCGAGAGGATTCTTGAACAGCTTCGGAACAAGAATAATCATAGATGAGGCACAATATGCCCCAAATCTGTTTTCGTATATACAAACCAAAGTGGATGAAGTAAACGACACGGGAATGTACATTCTGTCTGGGTCGCATAATTTCCTCTTAATGGAAAACGTATCGCAAAGCCTTGCAGGACGAGCCGCAATATTGCGCCTTGCCCCTTTCTCTATTTCAGAACTCAGGCAGGCAGGACTGCTTCCGGACTCAATAGACAACTGGCTGTTCACTGGAGGCTTTCCGCGCATATACGACAAGGACATACCACCGGCTGATTATTTCCCAAGCTATATACAGACCTACATCGAAAGGGATATTAGAACGCTGCGTAATGTAGGCAACCTATCGCTGTTTGTAAAGTTCCTGAAGCTGTGTGCGGCGCGTATAGGGCAGCTTCTGAATATGCATTCGTTGGCCAACGAATGTGGCGTTTCTGTGGCTACAGCCAATGCGTGGATGTCGATTCTTGAAACAAGTTACGTTGTGTTCCTGTTGCGGCCGTATCATAACAACTTCAACAAGCGGTTGGTGAAAACGCCCAAACTTTATTTCTTCGATACAGGTCTTGCCGCATCCTTGTTAGGACTTACCACCAGCAGTCAACTAACCTTGCATTATCTGCGTGGAGAGCTGTTTGAGAACATGGTTATTGCAGAAAGAGCAAAGAACTATTACGCTCAGGGACTGGAGCCGCAGATGTTTTTCTGGCGTGACAGCAATCAGAATGAGGTCGACTTGTTGACAGAAGACGGATTGCAACTGAACGCATACGAAATAAAGTCGAGCGCAACCATGAACAACGACTTTTTCAAAGGCCTGAAGCGGTTTGCCGGCATCAGCAATCTGCAAACGGAGAACCTGAACGTGGTTTATGGAGGTGACATCAGTCTGACAACTCAACAAGGAAATTACATATCATGGCGTGATTTATAATCTTTACAACTTACTTATAAAAACATATAGACAATAGAAACATGGCAAGACCCGCAAGCAAACAGCAGCTGATATCCGCTGCGACGGACAATTACGACAAACTGACGGCATTCATCGCATCCATGAGCGATGAGGAGCTGAACACGCCTTTTGACTTCTCTGCCGACGAGAAGAAAAAGGAGGCGCATTGGAGACGGGACAAGAACCTGCGTGACGTGATAATGCACCTTGTACGCTGGCAGGGACTGCTGCTAACATGGGTGGAGAACAACATGAGCGGCACGCACGCGCAGTTCCTCCTCCCCGGCTACACATGGAAGACGTACGGCGACATGAACATCCTGTTTTGGGAGGAATGTCAGGACACGGCCACCGACGATGCCATGAACCGGCTCAGAGACAGCCACAAGAAGGTCTTGGACCTCGCGGAAAGTTTTACCGACGGTGAGTTGTTTGAAAAGGCCCATTACAACTGGACGGGAACGACCTCGCTCGGCTCCTATTTCATCAGTACCACGAGCGCACACTACGATTGGGCGTTGAAGAAACTCAAAGCACACAGAAAGAATCTGAAATGATAGAGACAGAAAGACTAATCCTCAGACCATGGGAGGAATCAGATGCCGAGGCAATGTTCAAATACGCGAGCGACCCGGACATCGGTCCCATCGCCGGATGGCCTCCCCACACGTCGGTGGAAAACAGCCGGAAGATTATCCGGACGGTCTTCGCCGCTCCCGAAACGTATGCTGTCGTGCTTAAAGCCACGGGCGAGCCTGTCGGCAGTTGCGGAATAATGTTTTCCGACGGCCTTCACTCTGCTGAGATGAAGCCGCGCGAAGCGGAGATTGGCTACTGGATAGGCAAGCCCTATTGGGGACAAGGCCTCATCCCCGAGGCTGTCACGGCCCTGCTTGCAAGATGCTTCAACGACCTGAATCTTGATGCCGCGTGGTGCGGATATTATGACGGGAACAACAAGTCGAGACGGGTCATCGAGAAGTGCGGCTTCAAGTTCCATCATACGAATCATGGCGTGGTTTCTCCGCTCGGCGACATACGGACGGAGCATTTCTATGTCATGACAAAGGAGGACTACCATGCCGCGCATACAACGGCAGGTATAACAATAAGACCGGAGAGACAAGGGGATTTGCCGGTCATCCTTGACTTGGTGGAAAAGGCTTTTGAAAACGTCGAGGAAAGCGACCATCAGGAACAACATTTGGTCGAGCGGCTGCACGGTTCGGACACATTCATACCCGAGTTGTCGTTGGTTGCGGTCAATGGCGAGGGGATTATAGTAGGATACATTCTGCTCACAAAAGTGAAAATCGTATCGGCAGACTCCACTGCGGTTTCGCTTGCCGTTGCACCGCTTGCCGTCCATCCGGCTTATCAGAACAACAAGATAGGCGGGATGCTGATAGAGGAAGCCCACAAGGCGGCAAGGGCAATGGGCTACGGCTCAGCGGTATTGCTCGGACACAAGGATTATTATCCGCGCTTTGGCTACCGAAAGGCCATCGACCACGGTATCCGTTTTCCTTTCGATGCCCCGCAGGAGTGCTGCATGGTTATTGAACTGTTGCCCGACGCCCTTAGCGGAGTTACCGGCACCGTGCGTTATCCCGCATGTTTCCTGTAGGATTTTGGAATATAAGCAAACACTGAACATTTATACACACCGACAAAAAGGGAACGGGCAACACTCTGTCTTGTGCTGCCCGTTCTCGTCAATAGGACACCGGTCTGATTAGTCGGCTGCCCATGAACCGTCATCCTGGCGGTGGATACGGACAGAGAACTGGTTTGATTTCTTCTCGTGAAATACAATCAGGCGGATTTGTCCGCCGTCTTCATTCATCCATTTTTCTGATCCGCTGTCCACGAAGCAGTCTATGTATTCCCCATATTTCTCACGGTATCCCTCTGCACTCTTGGCAACAACGGCAGGATCTGTGACTTCATGTCCGAGGAAATCCCTGCGACCGGCGAACTGCTCTTTCCACGCCTCCAGAGCGGCCTGTTCCTGCGGGCCGAATTGCGGTTCGGCCTTTTCTGCCGGCCGGACGTTCGACATTATCTCATCCCGTTTCTCTTTCGTGAGAAAAACACCGTTTTCCATCGTTCTTACCGTCCATCCGTCTCCCAAGTTCTGCATGACAAAATACTTTCCTACGGGAGCATCGGGTTTTTCTTTGTGGAAAAATCCCATAATCATGGTCATTATCCGGCCTTCCACACTCTTCTTACGCGATTCTTCCATTGTCTCCCACTTTTCGAGGTCACCGTATGACTGCTGTCCGAAAATGTTGTCCTCGTTGTTGAACTGCTCTTCGTAATAAGCTGCCGCCACCTTGTCGGCTCCGGCATCACCGCCTCCACCGCACGAAGTTATCATCATAAAGGCCAAGGCCGCCGCGGCCACACATAAATTCTTTGTCAGTCGTATCATGCTTTTCTAATTTGATGATTTTGACAATTGTTATTCATTGATAGTCATTCATTGCACCTGATGCTCTCTTCCGTCTTCCGTCCGGATGTATTTCTCGCCGCAGAAACCCGTACCGGTCTCCTCGGCCTCCTCTTCTGTTCCGTCGGCATAGGTGACTTTATATTTCTTCTTGCCGTTGCCGCTACTGAAGAACACCTTTACAATGACATAGAGGAAAAGCAGGAGAAGTGCCACCATTACGAGCATCATGGCAATGTAGAAAGCCACGAAAGTGAGCACGGCCATGTAGACGGAGTAGCCTATCCTGCCACCCCATCCGCTGAAAGCCTTGATGGTGGGCCAGCATTTCTTTGCCATATAGGCGAAAAGGCAGAGCAGCAGAATTCCCGCCACCACGTTGAGCATATCGTCACTCATGCTCGTCATCTGCAAAACAAAGACGATGAGGCTCACGACGGCACCACCAGCAAAAGCATTGATGATAAGTTTTCCGGAAACCGGCTCGTGCGACGGATTAAAACGTGCAAATATCGCATTGTCCAGTTTATTCATGAATTTCAGTTCCATTGTATGTCTTTAATTGTTTATGAAAAAGGCGTGCAACCATTCTTTCTGCTTGCCTAATCTCCGGTTACCGCCAAGTGACCTGCACGTACAACAAGCACAGAACAGTCCACGCCCTATCAGCGTGAACTTTCAAACTGCTTGTCCTCGTACGTTTTGAATATTGGCGGTATTCGAGATTAGAGAACAAGAGCTAAAAGCTCAATATGTATTTTATCTGTTCATTTCAAGTTTACGGAATGGAAACGCTCTTTCGGTTGATAATTGTGCCGCACATCTCAGAGCGGCGAATTTTCAGTCTTAACCTGCGGGATGACGCTCTTCCGAGTGTTCGTTTTCCCTTTTGCGTTCCTTTCGTTTCCTGTCTGTTTTCCGACCTCCTTTTTTAAGCGTTATTACTTCCGGCCACATTCCGGCCAGCACCCTGCAAAGATAAACTTTTTATTTGAGAATCCGACGTTACTGATAAGAAATGTGAAAAAAATCCATATAAATGCCTTATTTCCTGCCTTTTTTCGTTCAGCCCCAGCACTTTGCATACGGCATCGCGCAATTTTCAGCGGGAATTGTGGTAACTTTGTGGGCGATAGAATAAGAAATAAATGAAACACACCAATAGACAAACGAATGAAACGGTGATAAGAATCTACCAAAGCCTGTGGAAGAACATGCTGTTGGGCATCTTGTGTCTGGCATTTGCTGTGGGCGGATATTCTATTATTAAAGACGAGGAATGTAACTTAGTGACGAAAGTGTTGGGCGGATGGCTGAATGTCATATTCTTCGGTGGCGGCGGATTGTTTGTCATCATCCTTACGCTATACAACAGGATTCGCCGCACTCCGCTTCTGATAATACACGACGACAGACAGGAAATGTACGTACAACGCAAGGCGGCCTATCATACCGTCAGTTTCGCAGATGTGGAGCGCTTCCGGCTGATAAATGTCTTTAATACCAAACAGATAGCCATTGACTACAAGACTGTGCCACTTATAAATAAGTTCGAGGAATCGTCCTGTGTCAGGCAAAGCGTGATGCGCTTTAACTTCAATGCGGTCGGAGCAATAGAGAGCATCCCTGCCGACCATCTGACGATGAAGGGGAAGGATATTTGCAGACTGTTGAACGAACGCTTAAGTACGGCCACATAGAACTTAACGGCAAATAGAATTATTCCGACAAGACATAGCAAGTATAGCAATAAGAATAAAATAATATTTCATGTTCTATAGCTCCATGATGTAACCGATTATTTCAACAATTTCCTGTCGCCGCCGTCGCCACTCTCCAGCACGCTCATCTGCTGTATGGCAATGCGATTGAGCCTGACGAGGCGTTCGCCCTGCGGCAGGCCCTGGCTGATGAACACGGCGTTGAGGTTCTCCATGTTCGAGAGACAGATAAGCTCGTTGATGGTGGCGTAGTCGCGGATGTTGCCCTTGTGGTCGGGATTGGCCTCGCGCCACTGACGGGCCGTCATGCCGAACATCGCCACGTTCAGCACGTCTGCCTCGTTGGCATAGATGATGTTTGCCTGCGCCTGCGTTACCTCCGAGGGGATGAGGTTCTGCCTGATGGCGTCGGTGTGTATGCGGTAGTTTATCTTCGACAGCTCACGCTTGGCCGACCAGCCGAGCTGCGCCTGCTCCTCGGTTTTCAGGCGCTGGAACTCCTCAATCAGATATAGTTTGAAGGAAACGCTGATTGCTGAGCCAAATTCGAAGGCGATGTCCTTATGGGCATATGTTCCGCCGTAGCGGCCTTTTCTCACGATAAGCCCTATCGCGTCTGTGCGCTCAATCCATTCCGATGCACTAAGTACGAAAGATGGCAAGCCTGCGCTCTTTCTAAAGTGGTCGAATTCGACCACTTTGAAATTGTGGTTGTGGATAATTTCCCATGTGCCGAGAAACTCAATGGTGTAACGTCCCCTTATCCAATTCTTGATTACATCGGCCGCGCGGCTGTCTCCCTCTTTGGCGGAAGCCATGTCGGTAAGGGATATGTAGTCTTGTTCTTCCCATCGAAGAACTGTTATCTGCGTGTTTTGAACGGTAATCTTCGCCATCGTTTTTGTTTTGAAATCCAGCCACAAAGGTAGCCAAAATCCATGAGAATGTCTCCTCGCCGGGGAACTATCTTGCTGTTTTTCGTTCAGCCTCAGCACTTTGCGGAGAGTGTTGCGCGGTTTTCAGCGGAATTGTTATACCTTTGTAGGCGGTAGAATAAGAAATGCCTGGCACTGCCTGTTATCCATACGCCTTTGGTGGAAAGAAGGCGAAGTCGAGCAAAAGACGAGAACCCCACAAGACGGCAAACCTGTGCTTCTTCTAAAGTTGTCGAATTCGACACAATTAAAAATTGGGATTGCGGATGATTTCCCATTATGCTGATAAAGGGTTGAAGATTTCGAGGCGGACTAAAGTTTAATGCAAAAACATAGAGAGAATAGAAATATGGCAATACCTACAAACATCAGATATATACCGCCGTCCGAACGGGATGGTGGGCTTTTGAACAAGCTGACGGCACTTTGGGAGGCGTCCGTGCGTGCCACTCATCATTTCCTGCGTGAGGCGGACATTGAGAATCTGAAGCCATACGTGACGGAAGGACTGGTAGGCATCAGGCATCTTTATGTAGCCGCCGATGCCGATACCCCGACAGCATTTATCGGCATACAGGACGAGAAGATTGAGATGCTTTTCGTTTCGCCACAGCATTTGCGCAAAGGCATCGGCAAACGGCTGGTGGACATGGCGGTAAGGAACCACAGTGCCATATTTGTAGACGTGAACGAGCAGAACCCCGACGCAAGGGCTTTTTATGAAAAGTTGGGCTTCGTGGAGTCCGGCAGGACGGAGACGGACGGGCAAGGCAACCCATTCCCGATAATTGAAATGAGGCGGAAGGATTTTCCTATACAGACAAGGGATTTATCGACAAAACGAACTTGAAAAGTTGACTAATCTATTTTAGAAAAGTGTCGATACCCGCAAAAATCTGAAATAAAAAGCGTATTTTTGCACTATCTATTTTAGAAAAGTATCGATACTCGCAAATAAATAAAATGAATTATGATCATATCACGTGATGCCTATCTTAATAAGTTAATTGCTCATAAGCACAACAGGCTGGTAAAAATTATAACCGGACTTCGCCGCTCGGGCAAATCGTTCCTGCTGTTCAAGTTGTTCAAATCGCATCTGCTGGACAGCGGAGTAGCTCCATCCCACATCATAGAGATAGAGTTGGATGACCGTATCAACAAATGGCTGCGCGACCCGGACGCTTGTCTCCAGCATGTGCGGAAGCAGATTGTGGACAACGACATGTACTACCTGCTGATAGACGAGGTGCAGTATATGGCGGAATTCGAGGATGTGCTTAACAGTTTTCTGCATATCTGCAATTTGGACGTCTACGTCACTGGAAGCAACAGCAAGTTCCTTTCTAAGGATATAATCACTGAGTTTCGCGGGCGTGGCGATGAGATTCACGTCTACCCCCTGAGCTTCAGCGATTATTACGGCGTTCATCCAGAACTGACATGGGAAGATGCCTGGAACCAATATTGGAAATATGGCGGTCTGCCGTACGTGGCGACATTATCGGCCGAAGAAGATAAGGTAAGCTATTTGCAGCGGCTGTTCAAGGAGGTTTATGTCAGGGATATTGTTGAAAGGAACAAGGTGAAGAACGACATGGCACTTGAACGGTTGCTTGACATCATTTCATCGGGCATAGGCTCTCTTACCAATCCGCAGAAGCTGGCAAACAGTTTCAAAAGTCTTGCACAAGTCAGCCTGTCGGCAGCCACAATCAAATCTTATCTTGACTACATCGAGGATGCTTTCCTTATAAGCAAGGCTGAGCGGTATGACATCAAGGGGAAGAAGTATCTTTCTACCCCGATAAAATACTATTTCACCGACATCGGACTGCGCAATGCCCGCCTGAATTTCCGTCAGCAGGAGGAGACTCACATTATGGAAAATATCATCTATAATGAGTTGCTGACAAGAGGCTATCAGGTTGATGTCGGCATCGTGGAAATTTACGAAAAGGGGGAGACGGGCAAATATGCCCGCAGACAAATTGAGGTTGACTTTGTCGCCAATAAAGGAGAGAACCGTTATTATATCCAGTCGGCGTATTCTCTTCCCACGATGGAAAAGATTGTCCAAGAGGAGCGTCCGCTTCGCGGCATCTCCGACTATTTCAAGAAGTTTGTCATTGTGAAGGACAACATCCTGACCCGCCGTGACGAGAGCGGCCTGATAACCATGGGGCTAAAGACTTTCCTGCTTGACAAAGACAGCCTTGGGGCAGTTTGATGTACGTTTTAATAATCTGAAAAATATAATAATTATGCCATACATATCAATAGAAAACGGAACGGCTGATTTTTAAACATAAAACAGGTTATGCAGAGTATAATTATAAAGACAGACAGGCTGCTGCTGAGGGAAATGAGCCTCTCGGACATGGAGGCATTATCCTCGATATTGCAGGACGAGAATGTGATGTATGCCTATAACGGGGCTTTCAGCGACGAGGAGACTCTTGCATGGATGCAAAAGCAGCTGCAACGGTACAGGGTGTACGGTTTCGGCTTGTGGGGCGTGTTCCTGAAAGACACCGGCGAAATGATCGGGCAATGCGGCATCACGATGCAGGAATACAACGGAGGGCAAGTTCCTGAAATCGGCTATCTGCTGGCTCATAAGTACTGGCACAAAGGCTATGCCACGGAAGCCGCTGCCGCCTGTCGCGAGTACGGGTTTGACGTGCTGCGTTTTGACGCTTTGTATTCCATTATCCGGGATACGAATACTGCCTCGCAGAATGTCGCGCTCCGCAACGGCATGACCTTGACAGATACGATTGTCAAGCATTATCGTGGAGTGGATATGCCCCATACGGTTTTTTGCGTCAGGAAAGATGATGCGAAACCGAAAGTGAATGATATCGGAACCGACAAGAATATAAAAGAAATAGAAATGCAACCGAACCCTGATACGATATACCCTGTAAGGGACTGCGATACCGTTACATACGTAAAACCGACCGTGAAGAACCCGAACATAATCGTGGGAGACTTCACGTATTTCAGCGACACCGACTTTGAGCGGCACGTGCTGCATCATTATGACTTTATCGGCGACCGGCTGGTTATCGGAAAGTTCTGCCAGATAGCATCGGGCGTTACATTCATAATGAACGGAGCGAACCATCAGATGAATGCGGCGTCGACCTATCCTTTCTACATCATGGAGGGATGGACCGGGACGCCGCCGGCGGCAGATGACCTTCCGCTTAGGAGCGACACCATTGTGGGCAACGACGTGTGGATTGGGCAGGACGCGACCATACTGCCGGGTGTACATATCGGCGACGGCGCCATCATCGGACTCGGCAGCATCATAGGTCATGACGTTGAGCCGTACACGATTGTCGCGGGCAATCCGGCAAGAGTAATCAGAAAGCGCTTTGACGACGAGCTAATCGGTTTGTTGGAGAAATTGCAATGGTGGGACAGGAGCATCGGCGAAATCCAACGGCTGATTCCTTTATTGACCGACAGCGACCTGACGAGAGTGAAGAAAAGCATCATCAGAATACTTGGGCAGAATGGATAAAGCCTCCAATCAAGATAATATAGCAGCAATGGTGGAACTGGCCGGAGGAGAAGATACGCAAGGCAATACCTGCGATACAGGCGGGGGATGTGGAGGCGTTGAAATAATCATCGGATACAAGACATAATGGCACGGTGAGCGGGTGAATCAACCGATATACCCCTCCTGATCGTATGCCTTTCGTTCACGATGGATAAGGTCTATCAGCCGCTGCAATTCGACCACATCCGACTTTATATCCTTAAACCGGCAAAACTGCTCATCGTATCTCTTTCGTGAACCGTACTTCAGTCGCGATGCTATATCGTCCGGTATCAGATACGAAGTACGTTCTTCCCCCAAGTAATGCTGAAACTCGGAAAGAAAGATGCTTATTCCCGCCAAATCAAAATCTCCGAAATGCAGATAATGATTAGGAACAGTAAGCAGCCACTTTCTGAGATCCGCGGATTGGGGGTATCGGGACACAAAGAGCACTTTCGTTGAATATCCGTGCGTACGGAGATATTCTTCAAGAAAATCTCTTTGCCTGCGAATCAATCTGAAGTTTTCCATATTCTCCACACCGATGACAGTAACGTCTTCAGGAATGGTGAATCTCTCCCACTCTGTCACGAAAAGGAAACAACCGTCCTGCGGATTAACCGTAAAAGGCTCGCCGCGCAGCAAACACCCGACAGGCTCGTAACTGTTTACAGGGAACCCGGGACAGGAACGCACCGTGACAAGTTTGGAGTTTCCTGTCTCCTTTGCCATAGAGGCGCGTGTATCTGAAACATCCGCTTCAAGAATACGGTAACTCTCGTCCCTGTCTATGAGAAATCTTTTCAATGCCTCCACGTTACGGGCACGGTATGACTTTCTTGAACCACGGATTACGACAGACAGCAGTCCCTCGGCCATCAGTTCGTCAATCAGCCGGCCGCCCAGCTTCGAACCGGCAACCTGTTCACCCGCCACCAACGCTCTTATAGATGCACTTATTGCCATGATATGCTTTTATTTTGTCCGTTTCAGCAGTTTCTCTATCCTCGTCTTCACTCCGTGCTTGCTCAACATATATGTATAGCGGTAATCATAGGGGTTGTATGAAGTTGGCGAACTGTTAATGAGATAGATATTGCGTGAATTGGCAAACTGCAGAATACCCTTGATGTTGTTGGGATGCAGACGCCCTATCTCATCCATCATGCAATGTACGATGAAGTCGCCGCTCTTTCGGGCAGCCTTTTTCTTGAATACGTTGATGAGCATGATATTCACCATTGCCTTCACAAGAATATCAGTACCGTCAGAGCCAACGTTATTGATACGCTCCACCCAGTTGGTATCGTTGTCGTTTTCCTTCACACGGAACTGCAGGCGGAAAGCATCACCCAACGATATTGTCTGGCGGTTGGGCTCGGTCTGCAGTTGATGCGACAGACTCTTGAGATAGTCCACCACCTTGCGGTTCACTTCGTCCCGGTTGTCACCCGAGAAAAGGTTGAGTTCACCTATCGACAGGGCATTCTCTTCGGTATAGTCATGAATGGACATAAGCAACTGCATGAGCTTGTCTGACGATTCATTTGCCCGAAGTTCAATGCTCTTGATTACCCCTGCAAAATTCTTTTCCACAAAATCACGGTTAATGTCATTGATGACACCATCCACATCCGAGCGGCGTTTCATCAACGACCCTATCTCGGTAGCGATACGTCCCAAAATGTCTTTGTAATGCTCGCTTGTGCGTCTGCGGAACTCCTCTATCTTATTATTGTCCATAAAGTCCTGCAGGTCAACGGCTATCTGCATATAGTCATTGTCCGTCACCGGCATGGTGTTGAAATGGAACGCATTTTGAGGTTTGAAATTGCGGTTGAAGTTTACCACCGTATTCTTCAGTCGGTCTATCGACTCCCTTTTCTGATTCACCGTTCCCCGGAGTTGGCCCAACAGATGCTGGCAGTCTTGGTCCGTCGCCTTCATCTTGTCATCGGCCAGGAATGTTTCAGGCACCAAATGCTCGTTATCCACCATCTGACGATAACTCTCCAGTCCCTCCCGCCTATGGGTCAGATCCTTCAGAACGGTCTTCTGACGCTTCTCCAGTCCCGTAAGTTTGTTCCCGATGCGTGTCCGCTTGTCTTCATAACGCCGACGCATCATCGCAAGTTTTTGCTCAATGTCCTTAATGTCCTTTCTCGTCTCAGGCTCTTTTGCAAAGAGGTTCTGCTCTGCATCGCGGTATCTTATCACCGTCGGACGCTCTTCATCAATCTGCCGCAACAGCCTTTTGAGACTTTCCAATGCCTTGCGGTATTGTTCCAGCAGATTCACGTCAACCCCCTTGCCTGCAAGCTCGGCTTTCTGCTGCTCATCGAGCTGGGCCTGTTGGGCCGCAAACTCCTTATTGCGTACAGTTGCCTCCGAGCACAGCGAGTCCTTGAACTTGCGCAGTTCACCATCGAGTGCATTTGAAGACTTGTTGAAGGATGTATCAAGCTCTTTCAAATCTTTTTTGTTCTTCGCCTCATGCCTCTCACGGGCATCTTTTTCTTCCTGCACTTTCAGCAGTGCTCCGTTGAACACTTGTTCGCGCTTCTCCCTTTCGCCGGCAATGAGTTCCTGCTCTTCCATCTCCAACTTGTGTTGCCGGTTTTGCAGTTCCTGCCGCTTGACGGGAAACTGTTCTTCCTCAACCTTCAGCAAAGTAGCTTTCTGGCGAAGGGGATTGAACCGGCCGGCGTATTTCTTTCCGAGTTTTGATATATCGTCCTGAAGGGTGACGGGCAGTTGTGTGAGCTGCCTGTTAATCTGCCGTACCTGTTCTTCCAGACTCTTCTTCTCGGCCAGATACTCATCAGGTGTGCGATGAACCGGGTCAATGCCATCAAGGTTTAACTCTACGCCGAACAGGCTGTCAGTCACAACGGTCAGTCGCGGCTCAAGCCCTTGCGCATACAGAATACGTTCCTCGTCAACCACCTTGCCAATCGTATCCTCCCAACCCTCAACATTTTCGTTCAACCATTGATACAGCGAACCGTCGAGATGCGACAACAAACCGTCAATCCTTGCTATCTGCTCACGGCATCGGAAGCGGTCGGCCTCCATACGTTCGCGTTCCCGCAGAGACGCCTGCTTCAGCTCCGCTTCCTTCATCTCATACTCATTTGTTATTTGGGCGAGCTGACTTTTCACCGCCGTCTGTTGTGCGGCATTATCCTTCTCGGCCCAATCCAACTCCTGAAGCTGTTTCATTATCTGCCCTATCTCGTCTGCTTTCGGGTGCCACGACCTAAGTTCCTTCAGAGCCTGGTCCGCCCGGTGCTGCTCTGCGGTCAACAGTTGCAGACGCTCATCAGACTCATGCCTCCAACTGTTGAAACTCTCCGTCAGCATGTTTCTGCCTTTCGTACGTTCTGTCTCCAAGCGCTTGCGCTCAGCCTGCAGTGCGTCCTGCTTACGGTAGTATGCCTCTTTCTGTGCATTCTCGAAAGCCCGACGGGCATTTTCCAGTCTTTCCCTGGCTATATTGTACTTCTCCTCTATCGATGCGTTGGCCTTCAACAGGTCGTCAAGCAGCGTCTGACGACCGGCCGCTTCCTGCCTGATTGTCTCTTCACGGGCGGCAAGCGCGAGTTTTCCGCTGATGT
>NZ_URNN01000068.1 GCF_900549175.1 uncultured Prevotella sp.
GGCCTAAACGGAGTAAGAGGAGGGCCTCTCTGCTATATTGACAAATTAACATCTCCGTAACTCACTGACTGTCAGCACTCCCCATTTTCGCGAAAAATCGCGTATTTCGCGTCGTAGTGCAGAAATCAAGGTCCGGGTGCCGTTTAACATACGTTAAAGTAAATATTATTCAGCAGGCTTAAATATGTCCGATTCATGGTTCATCCGGCATTTCGAGTGATATATTAATGCTCAATGGCACCGATTCCATATCCATCACTCCAAATGTCGGATGAACCTGATTTATGACGAATTGTGATTTTGCGAAATTCTTGTTGAAAAAGTGAAAAAAATGCAGATTGGGCAATTCCGATTTTGCCATTTCGACATAATTTGCTAATTTTGTAACCGCCGTAACAGTTACGGTGGTTGCAAAATTAGATTCTATGAAATTTTATAATCGGGCATCTGAGATAAAGGAGCTGCAGCGTATACAAAAACTCTCGTTTGACAGCTATTCAAGAATGACGGTAATTACCGGGCGGCGGCGCATCGGTAAGACCTCCCTTGCTGTTGAAGCCACCAAAGGAGACACTCCCACTGTATATCTTTTTGTGAGCAGAAAGAATGAGGCTGCGCTGTGTGATGAATTCTCCATGCTTATTTCTTCTACACTGGGTGTTTATATTCCATCTGAAATCAAGAGTTTCCGCTCATTGTTTCAGATGGTGTTGGAATTGGCTAAGACACGCCGGTTTAATTTCATCATTGATGAATTTCAGGAATTTGAATATGTCAATCCATCGGTTTATAGCGATATGCAGAATCTGTGGGACCAATATAGAAAACAGACCCATCTCAATCTGATTTTGATGGGGTCAGTGTTTTCAATGATGCATAAGATATTCGAGGGATATAAAGAACCCTTGTTCGGTAGAGCCGATAACATAATCCGGCTGACGGGATTTGGAACAGAAACCCTGAAGGAGATTATGAATGACCATCGTCCGGGATACGATAACGACGAATTACTTGCGCTTTATACTTTTACCGGTGGGGTACCTAAGTATATCGAACTGTTAAGTGAAAATACAAACCTGTCAATAAACGGAATGTTTGACTTTATTGTGCGTGACAATTCTCCATTTACAGATGAGGGTAAAAATATCCTTATTGAAGAGTTTGGAAAAGATTACGGGGTATATTTTTCCATTCTTAGCTGTATTGCATGTGGGATAAATACACAGGCGTCGATAGAAGCGGCATTGGGAGGTATCAGTATAGGAGGGCAGCTGCGCAGGCTTATCGAAGATTATTTACTTATAGTTCGACTTAGACCTATAATGTCGAAAGAAGGAACGCACAATGTCCGATATGACATTAATGACAATTTCCTCAAGTTCTGGTTTAGGTATTATGATAAGAACAAGTCGATGGTGGAAATCAGGAATTTTGCGTTGCTCAGAAAAATCATCAATGATGATTACACGACGTTCTCCGGAATTATGCTTGAAAAATATTTCCGCTTGAAGATGATGGAGAGTCATCAATATTCAGCCATTGGTTCGTGGTGGGAACGCAAGAAAGGCAAGGAAGCGAATGAAATAGACATAATAGGTGTTTCCGCCGAAGGAAAGAAGGTGCTGGTTGCAGAAGTAAAGCGTCAGCAACGCAACTACGACCACAAAGAGTTCATGAGAAAGGTGGAGTGCGTCAAGACACGTATTTTGTCAAAGTATAAGATTGAAACCCGCCTGTTTACTTTGGAGGATATGTGATAATTCAAAATCTCGACATATACACCCCCACCGTCTTCATACGCACATAATCTTCCGACACGTACATCAGGCCGCCGTACGGATTGTCCGTGCCCCACGAGTTTTTCATGATGTAAAAACGGCGCCCGCGGGAGTCACGGGCCAGTCCGACGATGGCTATGCAGTGGTCGTCGGTGGTCTCGAACCTTTCGAAAGCCCGTTGGCGTGCCTCCTGCGACGTGTCTGCCGACGGAGGCAGCATGGCCGTGCCGCGGCGGAAAGAGAATCCAGGTTCGCTCGTGTCACCCTCCCAACACACGCCGTGACCGGTGCGCACGGCTCTTTCCACAGCAGCCATGAGCGTGTCTATGGGCACGTTGTACTGTTCGTAGTGCTCTGTGTTGTCCGGCACCTCAAGGACGAAACGCGTGTAGAACGGATGATGCGTGAAACTTGTCAGGCCTATATATTCTCCCGGCACACACACGCTGCGGGCAAACTCTCCCGGAGTGTATTCCGCCCCGTACATGAACACCCGCTTCGGAGCCGTGCCGAGCGACCCGTCAATGATGTCGGCCACATATCCGTCAAGCCGCTTGAGCCCCATCCGCGTGTTGGCGGCCTTGTGCGCCGCACGCTCCACCTTGCGCTCCAAAACAGTGAAGTCGGCATCAGCGTTGTCGCGGTAAGCGTCGTACGCCACCATGCCGTGGCGTTCCATCACGCCGAGCAACGTGCCGCCCATGCCGCGCATCGACACCGCTGCCGTGTCACGGCTGAGATAACAGCGCCGCGCATTGTCCTCCAACAGACACCGCGCGGCATACTTCACCGACAGATGCACCGAGTCGCCCCGCATGATATGTTCCGTCTCTATGGCGGCCAACATGCCGTAAGCCCAACACAGGGTGCTGTTGCCCTGATTTTTCACAGGTGTATATCCATTGACCACTTCGTCGGTGAAAACAGCCGCCGTATCGTCCGCCCAACGGTCTCCCTCCGCCACACCACGGTCGACACACAGTGCAACGGCAGCGGCTACAGCCACACACATTATATATAATACAACCCTTATTCTGTTCATCGTATGCAAGATATCGTCTGCAAATATACTATAAAAACGTGGAATCACACACCGTCAGAACAGAATTAAACAAAAGACATGCCATTTTCACCACATAATTGAACTTTGTTTTTTCACACCTGATTTTTTCTTTTTTTTTATTTTGAATTAACGAAAATATGTGTATCTTTGCACCGACTCAGTTAGTCCGTAAAGGGCTTGGGGTTATACATTTTGGTTAAAAGGACGTTTACGGACGTTATCTTCTACGGTTGAATCTCGCAAATTGAACCAAATATCTAAGAAGATGCGCAACGGTGGAACGTCCATGCTGGGTATATTGTATCTTGTATGTTCATGATATGTGGGCATACTCGTTTATGATATTTCCATGGCGTGGGCTAACTGCGTTGCTTATCCTTAGATATGGGCAATGCGAGAGCCTAACCGTGGGATAAGCGAGAAGTTCAGATACCCACGTCTTTTCATTTTTATACAGTTCAGCCGAATCTTGGGATCATCTATAGGCAATGTTGAAACGGTTGCATTGGTTTTCGTATATCCACAGATATCAATTCTGAACGAATCAGGGCATATCGGGAAAATGAAAGAAATCAAAAAAAGCAAAACTATAAAACAGAGAAAATGAAAAGAGCATTAACCGCATTAATTGCTGTGTACATGGGAGGATTCTTCTCAGGTGCCATTGCACAGACAAACAATTCGTTAGAGAAGAGAGTGTTCAAGCTGAAGAACCAGCCATCCTTTGTTGACAACTATTCCTACAAGGTGTTTTATGTCTCCAACGGCAAGGTTTACAACCTGATGAATTTCGCGCTGGCCGAGCGCATGAAGAACGTGTCGCAGATGGCCGTACAGCCCGGCGGCGCAACATGTGCCGTTCTGGTGCGTCAGGGTGAGAACTCGTGGGTGGACATCTACGATGCCGAAACCACCAACAAGAGCGTGGCCGCCATCAAAGACGGCACCGACATGCAGAGCATCTGCTATTCGCCCGACGGAAAGTCGCTCGCCGTGGGCACGCTGACGGGCGGGATAAAATTCTACGACACCAGACAATATCAGCAGTACGTGTCGTTAACGACGGGAATCACCCCCGCCCTGCTTTCCCTGAGCGAAAACAACTATTATGCCGCCGTGGCATCAGGCACCGGTGTTGAGGTGTGGAATATGCAGGACAAGACCCTGCGCACATCGCTGCAGGCAGCGGCCGGCATAACCTCGATAGCTTTTTCCGGCGACAACTCCATGCTGGCCGTGCTTTCGGCAGACGGCAATTTCAACGTCTATGAGACACGCGGCTTCACCCTGCGCTACAGTTTCAGCGGTATGGGCAACGGTGTGGCGTGCTACTTCCATCCGGGAAACAAGTATCTCGGTGTGGTCACCGATGCCAACACCATCGTACTGCAAAACGTTCGCAACACCTCCGACCGCATTGATGTGAAAAGCCTCAATGGCGGAGTGACCAACGTGCGCTTCATCCGCGACATCAAGGACGAGCAGAAGACGTTCATGCTCTACCCGTCGGGCAACGGCGTTGTCATGCAGGCCCTGTCCGGTCTGTCAGCCAACAATCTGCAGGCACTCACCTCAACCGTAAGCGAGAAGATGAACGAATGGATGAAGATGATGGACGGCGAGAGCATGGACGACTACCGCATACGTGTGAACGACGAGACGCGTGCCAAGCAGCAACTGGCTTTCGAGCGTGAGGTGGCCACGGAAATGGCCGGTGACATGATTGCCGCACAGACCGTTACGCTGGGTAATTACAACTCACAGAAGAATATGCTGGCCGTGGAGTTCGACGGCATGCCGCCGATAGCCCTCGACATTCCGAAAAGCGAAGTCGCCTCGTTCGGCAACGCCGCCGACCTTTCGTTCTCCAACACGGTCTACGGAGTGAACGAGAACGACCAGTTTGAGGTCATCTATACCGAAGTGCTCAATGCCAAGACCGGCAAGAAATACGTGTACGACAACCTCGACCGCAAGTCTGTCACGGCCATGTCCGTCGACGAGGGCTTCGTGCCGCTCGACCTCGTGCAGCAGTCGAGCATGGAGGAAATGAAGCTCAGGGACATACGCAAGCAGGTGGTGGAGACGGCACAGAAGGAGAACAAGATTACGGACAAGACGCAGATTAACGTCAACACCGAGGTGCTCAGCGACGTGGATGCCGCCGGCAACCGCATCATGAACTACAAGGTGAGCTACGGATATGAGGTGAAGAAAGAGTACACAGCCCGCGAAGACTTCCCCTCCGGCCGCTACAAGACCACCGAGAGCAATGCCGCCATGTCCATGCTCAAAATTGTAAAACAGGCTTTCGCCACCGATTTCGCACAGTATATCAAGCCCGGAAAGCGCATACGCATCAAGGTGACAGGTAGCGCCGACGCCGCTCCCATACTCGGCAAGATAGCCTACGACGGCAGCTACGGCGAATTTGCCAACGAGCTGATATACAAGAACGGCCAACTGGCCAACATCTCCGTGAGCAAGGCTTCGGGCGTGACAGAAAACGACCAACTGGCCTTCCTGCGCGCCGTGGGCGTAAGAAACTACATCGACAACAACCTTACGTCGCTCAAGGACATGATATGCGACTATCAGTACAACATCGAACTGTCGGAAAAGACCGGAGGCGAGTTCCGCCGCATCAACGTCGAATTCCTCTTCATGGACGCTTTCGACAGCAAGCAATGACACACATGCCATGAGACACCGAATAATATCCATTCTGACGATAGCCCTCGCCATGACCGCAGGCAAAGCCGCGGCCCAGTCGCCGGCACTGGCCAAGGCCGATGCCGACCTGGCCGCCTTTGTCTCCGGATATGGCGGAAGCGGAGGCAGCGCGGCGCAGTTTGCATCGCTGCTGTCATCCTACCGTGCATACCTGTATGCCGTGCGTCAGGACAAGAACAACCAGACGGCACTCAACGGACTGCGCAAGGTCTATCCCTACCTCATCGACGGAGCCATATTCTTCTCTCAGAACAACCAGCCCACCCAAGCACTGGAGTATGCACTTGCATACATCGGCCTGCCACAACAGGAAGCCTTCCGCAACGAACGCTTCGCGCGCAGCGACTATTATCCCACCATCTGCTATTTTGCCGCCACCACGGCCTACAACAACAAGCAGTTTGCCGATGCCATCAGCTGCTTCCGCTGCTACATACAGACGGGCGAACAGAAAAATCTGGAGAACAGCTACACTTATATGGCACGGGCCTATAAGTTCAGCGGCGACTTCAGCGGACAGCTCGCCGCCATAGACGAGGCGCTGAAGGTATATCCCACCACGGCCAACTTCATCTATGAGGCTATCAACGCCTGCATAGAACACAAGGCCAACGACCGTCTGGAAGCATACGTCAACCGGGCTCTTTCGCTCAACCCCGGCGACATGAAGGTGCTGCCGGTAAAGGCCAAGCTCATGGCCGACAAGGGCGATTACACCACGGCACTGCCGCTTTACGAGCGTCTCTACAAGGCCAAACCCAACGACTTCAACGTATGCCGCATGTATGCCACGGTGGCCTACAACCATGCCGCACAGCTCATCAACGGAGCCAACAGCATCGACAACACCACCCTCTACAGGCAGCAGCGCCAAAAGGCCGACACCTATCTGAAAGTGGCGGCAGAACTCTTCGAGCGCATCGTGACGGTATACCCCGATGAGGTGAAATATCTTTCGGCACTGGCCGACACCTACAAGTGCATGGGGCGTGATGCCGACGCCGACCGCATAGCGGCCAAGATACGCGCACAGGGCGGCACATACGTGGCATCGAACGTGAGGAGTCTCAGCACGCCGTCCGGCTCTCAGGACCGTCAAGCCGCAATGTCCTCGCCGTCGGCATCATCACAGGCGGCCGGAGGGGCGTATCAGACAACCGGAGGTGGCGTGCGGCAACCCGCCGGAGCCGCCGGAACCATCTCCCTTGCCGATGTTCCCGCGTTCTCTGCATACGCCAAAAAGTATGTCGAGGCCGCCATCAACAAGTGGCAGCTCAAGGATGACTACGAGACACTCGACGAGTACAAAGCACGTGTGACCGATGCCACGCGCGAGGCCAAGATAAAAGAACTGGCCGCCGTGGCCGAAAACAACTACATTGCCGAATACGGCGCACGCGTGGGATGGAACAACCTGCGGCTGGAACGTTACGACGCCGAGAACGGTGTGTTCCTAATCAAGTCGCCCGACATGGGCGACATGCTGCTGCCCGTGCCGCGCACCAACAACGAGGCACGGCAGTTTGAGGCACAGTGGAACACGGTGAAGACCGACGACGCGCAGTTCTGCATTTCCGACGACAGGCTGACCCTGGCGCGGCTAACCTTCCGCACCAACACCGGCAAGAAGTATGTCTACAGCAACAATGCGTCGCTGACATATCAGAACACGCAGATAGACTACAACTTCGAGTCTGTAGACATGGCCGCCATTACGGCGGCGTCAGGCTCAAAGACACCGGCCGGCGGAGGGGCAAAGATTGTCAACAACAGCGTAAGTGTGGGCAAATCGGACATAGACACCGGCATACCGGTGTCGAAGAAGACCAACGAAAACCTTTTTGCCGTAATCATATCCAACGAGAACTACCGCCGCGAATCGAAGGTGCAGTTTGCCAACAACGACGGCGAGGCGTTCCGCAACTACTGCGTCAAGACACTGGGGTGCCCCGAGAAAAACGTTCATTACACTGCCGACGCCACTTTCAACGACATGAAGGCCGAAGTGAACTGGATGACCACCGTGGCCAACGCCTACGGAGGCAAGGCACGCATCATCTTCTATTATGCCGGACACGGCGTTCCCGACGAGGCCACCAAGTCGGCTTATCTGCTGCCGGTGGACGGCTTCGGCTCCGACGTGAGTACGGGCTACAGTCTCGACAAGCTCTATGCCACGTTGGGCGAGCTGCCCGCCGAAAAGGTGACGGTGTTCCTCGACGCCTGTTTCAGCGGCTCGCAACGCGACGGCAAGACCATGGCATCGGCCGCCCGAGGCGTGGCCATAAAGGCAAAGAACAGCGCGCCCAAGGGCAACATGGTGGTAATGAGTGCCGCCACGGGCAACGAGACGGCCTATCCCTACACCGAAAAAGGCCACGGCCTGTTCACATACTTCCTCTTGAAGAAGCTGAAAGACACCAATGGTGACGTCAGCTACGGCGAGCTGATAGACTATGTGCACGGCGAAGTGTCGAAGAAGAGCATCGTGGAGAACAACAAGTCACAGACACCCACATCTACGGCATCGCCCGCCGTGGAGGCGGGATGGCGCAAATGGAACTTCAAGTGATGACAGCATAACAGAGAATACACATCAATATTAATCATAAAAAACCAAAACAGTAATGAAAAAAAGATTATTGACGACTCTTTTCGGAGTCTTGTCCGTATTTGCATCGGCATTTGCGGATGACGTTAACTACAGCGGCACGGTGGTCTCAAAGACAGGCGAGCCCATCATGGGGGCCACCGTCACCGTAACGGGAACCACCGTCAGCACCATCACCGACATGGACGGAAACTTCTCTCTCGTCGTTCCCGACGGCTACACCACCGTTACCGTGACATATTCGGGTATGAAAAAGCAGACGGTGAGCATACAGCGTGAGCCGGTAATACTCTACGAGTCGGCAGAGCAGGCGGAACAGGCAAGACTGCTCGCACAGAAAACATCAAGGAATACGCTAAAGAAAGAGTATAAGAAAAATGCCTTCAATCTGGAATTTGGATTCGGAACATCTACGGGTGATTGGGGTGACGCCCTGAATTACATGACTGAAGAGTCTGAAAATCTCTATGCCAAACTCAATCTCGGATGGCACCATGGTTTCAATAAATACATAACATGGGAAGTTGCCAATGTCGGAACATATTTTCCCGCCAACGACTGGGCTCTTGACTTTATCAACGCTTATGCCACAACAGGCATAAAACTGACAACTCCGCGTTGGAAAAAAATGTCAATTTCATATTCTTTCAACCTCGGTGCCGATTATGACAACTGGACAGAAGAGGTCAACTTCATGATGCGCCATCAGGTAAGTATCAACTTCACCAAGTGGTTTTATATGGGCTTCAGCTATAATGTGGTGAATCTCACGGATGCTGCAAAAGAATCGTATGCTTATGATCTTGAATACAGCTACGGCAATGTTAACAGATACTACGGCAACGACATAGACAAAATAGAGACGATGTCATTTGACCTCGGCTTCAACTTCTAACATTACAACATAACCATTAACAATAAAAAGACTATGAACAAGTTAGCAACAATGATATTCGGTCTGGCCGGCTGCGCTACGTTGGCCGTGGCCCAGACAAACAATGTGAAATCTGTTGTGGTGTCGGGAACCACAGGCGAACCGGTTTCCGGAGCTTCAGTGGTAGTAACGGGAACCGACATCGCCACCACCACCGACATCAACGGACAGTTCTCCATCGACGCACCGAAAGAATACAAGACCCTGACCGTGTCGCATGCCAACATGCAGCCTGCCGTGGTGAACATCCAGCCGGAGCCCATCGTGATGCATCAGGCCAACAGTCTGATGTCCGGTTGGGGCGTGGAGGCCGGACTATCTTCCACGACAGTCAGCACAAGCGAATCGGATGACGAAGAAGACTTCAGGCGTCGGTCAAACTTCACTATCGGCGTCACTTACGACTATCCCATTCAGGCCCTGCCCAATCTTTCCGTGATGGGCGGACTGTTTTATGTACCGAAAGGACTGAAAATAAAGGATTCCGGAGATGACGTGAAATACAATGCCAACTATCTCGAGCTGCAGGCCACAGCCAAATACTCCTATCCGTTGCCCGTGCTCAACAACGACTTGAAGGCCTTTGCACTTGCCGGTCCGTACATTGCGTACGGTTTGGGTGGAAAGATGACAGATGAAGATTACGAAGTGTCAACGTTTGACGTGTACAAGCGTTTCGACGCCGGAGTGGTACTGGGCTTCGGCGTGGAGTACAAACGTTATTCGCTCACCTGCCGTTGGGGTATAGGCCTGACAAACATCTTCGATGCCGACAAGGCAATGGAGGTGGATATGAAAGAAGACTACTACAACACGGAATACTACTATAACAACATGACGTTCGACGAGTTCAAGGCTGAATACGGGGCACAATACAGTTATGACGGCGATTACAGCGTAAAAAACCGCAGCTTCATGCTCACTCTCGGTTACCGCTTCTGATAACTCCCATTAATAAAAAAATAAAGAAAACAAGATGAAAAAGACATTATCATTTATTCTGTCGGCACTGTTTGTCACAGCCCTGCCCGTGATGGCGCAAACCGACAAAGACGCATGGAAAGAGCGCAAGGAACTGCGCAAGATGTCACGTGACGCACTGAAGGAAAAAGCATCGAAGGATGCCCGCAAGGATGCCAAAAGACTGACAAAGGAAGGATGGAAGTCGGCTCCCGGAGCATTGCCCATGGAGCGCCAGCTTGACCGCTCGTATATAATGCAGCAGGAGTTTGACGATGACATGTTTCCCAAATATCTTATGGGTGAGGGCATGAGCACAGGCGAGAACTACGACGGTGCCAAGATGCAGGCTCTCGAACTGGCCAAGCAGAACCTTGCCGGACAGATACAGACCGAGATAACGGCCCTCGTTGAGAGCAATGTGGCCAACAAGCAGCTCAGTGCCGACGATGCCGCCACTGTGACGCAGACCGTGATGGGGGCCAAGAACTTCATCTCGCAGAGTATCGGCCGCGTGATTACCGTAGTTGAGGTTTACCGTACCAACAAGAAAGGCAACAAGGAAGTGCTCGTACGTGTGGCCTACAACTCAGCCATGGCCAAGGAGGCAGCCAAGAAAGCCGTGCGCAAAGACCTCGAGAGCAAGGGCGATGACCTGATCAAACAGCTTGACAAGGCCATGGGATGGTAAGGCAAAAGCACTGAAAGCGATGAGTATTTCAAAACCTATACCGAGCGTTACGGCCTCTTTCGCCTCTTCTCTGCGGAGAAGTGCGGGAGAGGCCCTTCTCGTTATGCTCCTCCTGTTCTCTGCCGCCACATGTATGGCGCAACGCGTCAAGGAGGTCAGCGCCGACGAGCTTACCATGACCTGCTCCAAGGCTATGGAACACAACGAGATATACATAATATTCTCCGCCACACCCTTTGTCAAGGCACAAGACGACAGAACCGACGAACGCCTGCCACGCAGCCTGCCGGCCGGCGATTTCCGCCGCTGGCTGACCAAAAACCGAGTGAAGGATAAGGACATGGTGGTTATCAACCGGCTGATAAAAGTAACCAAAAGGTAGGCACAAACGTTAATATTCCGACAAAAACAACTAACTTTGCAAACAAATAGTTGTAAACATATAAAGGAATGAAAACCATAATACTTGACTTCGACGGCACCATCGCCGACACCCAAAATGTGATATTGGCCACCATGCTCGACACAATCTCACGGCTCGGTCTGCCCGACGTGGATGAAGACGATATACGCCCGACGATCGGTCTGCCGCTGTGGGAGATGTTCGCCAAGTTGTGCGGAATAACCGACAAGGAAATGATTGACCGTTGCGTAGATACATACCGCGATTGCTTCATGGGCCACTGCGAAGGCAACGTCAGCCTCTATCCGGGCGTTGCCGAGACTCTCACAAAATGGAAACAAGACGGCATGACACTGGCCATAGCCACCAGCCGCGGCCGCGACTCGCTCATCCCCATGCTCCGTTCTCTCGGCATACTTCATCTGATAGACATGGCCGTGACCGTGGAAGATGTGGAACACGCCAAGCCCGCCCCCGACATGGTGCTGAAAATACTTGCCGCCACCGGAACCGACAGTGCCGACGCCCTCGTTGTAGGCGACACCACATTCGACATCGAAATGGGCAAGGCGGCCGGTTGCAAAACCTGCGGCGTAACCTACGGCAATCATTCGCGCGAACAGCTGCTCACGGCTGAGCCGGATAAGGTGGTGGATGTTTTTAGCTTTAAGGAGTTATAGGAGTTAAAGGAGTTAAAGAATCAACACTTCTGAAAAACCGCCTTATCCTCCTTATCATCAGTATTGCCGCCACAGACAGGCCGACAACATAACCCAAATACATGCCCTCGGGCCCCATGCCCAAGGTGAAAGCCAGCAGATAACCCACAGGCAGGTTGAGCACCCAATAGGCCATGAAGGCAATGGGCATGATGATCTTCACATCCTGTATGCCGCGTAGCACACCAACCGACACATTCTGCAAGCCGTCCGACAGCTGATACAGAGAGGCAAATACAAACAGCGACGAGGCTATGCCGATGACCTCGACATTCGACGTGAAGAACGCAGGCAGGATGTTGCACATGGATATGAATATGATGGCGGCCAGCGTGTTCCACGCCAACACCAGATGATACGACGCCTTTACGGCCAATGCCATCTCGCCGAAGTCGCGGCGGCCATAGCAGTGTGACGTGCGTATGGTAGTGGCCGCACCTATCGACAACACTATCATAAAGGCACTTGTGCCCAGCGTGTTGACAATTTGGTTAGCACTGATTACCTCCTTGCCCATCCACCCCATCATGATGGCAGTGCCGATGAACGCCGACGACTCGAGAAACATCTGCCCCGATATGGGCAGACCCATGTGCAGCAGGCGGCGCACATCGCGCAGCGAGAAGCGGCTCACGGCAAATTCACGCAGATAAGCCCTGTAGTCGGCACGCCACACGAAAGATGCCACTATGAGAAGCGACGCCAGCACACGCGACAGCAACGTGCCCAGTCCGGCACCCTCCACGCCCATTTCGCGGAATCCCATGTTGCCGAAGATGAACATATAGTTGAGCACACAGTTGGCCAGATTGGCCACAATGGTAACGGCCATCTCCACCTTAGTGTTGCCCACCCCTTCGAGAAACTGCTTGAAGGCGAAGAAGAGCATCACGAAAGGCATGCTCACAACAAGCATCCTGTAATACGGTATGGCCATGTCCACCACGTCCTCGGGCTGTCCCAGACGGTACATCAGCGGTATCACCGCCATCTGCACCAGCGACACCACCACGCCGAGCAACACATAGAACACAATGCCGTTCTGCAACAACGCCGACGAACGCCGGTGCTTGCCCTGCACATACAGTTCGCCTATGAGCGGCGTAAGGCCCATGGCCACACCTATCGACGCAAGGAAAAGTATCGTGAACACCGATCCTCCGAACGACACGGCGGCAAGCGGTTCGGGAGCTGCCCCGCCATAATGGCCAACCATAAGGTTGTCGACCACCTGCGTGAATATCTGCCCCAACTGTGTCATCACCACGGGCAGTGCCAGCATGAGATTCTGACGGTACTGCTCCTTATAACGCGAGAAAAAAGATGTAAGTGACTGCATAAACGGTTACATGTATATCTGTTATATCCTAAAAAACACTCCGCTTCTTACTGCCGGCCATGTCTTCGCATGGCGAAACGGACTGCAAAGGTAGCACAAATAATACAAACTCCACGTACCTTGCATCTAAAAAAAGGGAAAAAGCGCGGTTAACTGATTTATTTTCACTACCTTTGCAGCGCGTAAGCCCTCAACGGTATCTTTCGCATGGCTGCTGAAAGGAAAGAAACAGATTGGGGAGCACTGAGATTTTTTTATATAAGACATTTTTTTGATTTGAAGACATTTGAAGAATTGGGCGTAAGCGAAGAGATTCGCCGCGCCATTGAAGAACTCGGGTTCGAACACCCGATGCCTGTTCAGGAAGAAGTAATCCCCTATCTGCTTGGTAACCGCAACGACGTGATCGCACTGGCACAGACCGGTACGGGCAAGACCGCCGCATTCGGCATACCCGTACTGCAGCGCATAGACCCCGAGAGCCGCGACACACAGGCTCTCATCCTCAGCCCCACACGTGAGCTGTGTCTCCAGATTGCCGACGATCTGAAAGACTTTTCCAAGTACATGAAAGGCATCAACATCGTGGCCGTATACGGCGGAGCGTCAATAGAGACGCAGATACGCTCGCTGCGCCACGGCGCACAGATTATCGTAGCCACGCCGGGCCGCCTTATCGACCTCATGCACCGCGGCAAGGCCGTGCTCGACTCGGTGCAGAACGTGGTGCTCGACGAAGCCGACGAGATGCTCAACATGGGCTTCTCCGACAGCATCAACGAGATTTTCGAGGGTGTTCCCGAAAATCGCAACACCCTGCTCTTCTCGGCCACGATGAGCAAGGAGATAGAGAAGATAGCCAAGTCGTACCTGCACGACCACAAGGAGATTGTCGTGGGCAGCCGCAACGAGGGTGCCGAGAACGTCAACCACGTCTACTATATGGTCAATGCCAAAGACAAGTATCTGGCACTGAAGCGCATCGTCGACTACCACCCGCGCATCTTCGCCATCATCTTCTGCCGCACCAAGGCAGAAACTCAGGACATTGCCGACAAGCTGATACACGACGGCTACAACGCCGAGTCGCTCCACGGCGACCTCTCGCAGCAGCAGCGTGACCTGACGATGCAGAAATTCCGCAACCACATGACACAGCTGCTCGTGGCCACCGACGTGGCGGCCCGCGGCCTCGATGTCGATGACCTGACGCACGTCATCAACTTCGGCATGCCCGACGACACCGAGTCGTACACACACCGCAGCGGACGCACGGGCCGTGCCGGCAAGAAAGGCACGTCGATAGCCATCATCCACACCCGCGAGCGTCACAAGATACGCGCCGTGGAGAAGATAATAGGCAAGGAGTTTGTGGCCGGCAAGATACCGTCGCCACAGGAGATATGCACCAAACAGCTCTACAAGGTGATGGACGAGATTGTAAAGGTTGACGTCGACGACGAGCAGATAGCCCCGTTCATGGACGAGATAAACCGCCACTTCGAGTACATTGACAAGGAGGACGTGATAAAGAAGATGGTGAGCCAGGCTTTCGGCCGCTTCCTCGCCTACTATGCCGACGCTCCGGAGATAGACGTGGTGGTGCCCGATAAGAAATCGTCACGCAAAGAGAGAAATGCCGAAAACGCAGGCGGCCGCGGCCGTTCCGGTGGCAGCCGCAAGGCCGAGAAGGGCTACAAGCGCCTGTTCATCAACCTCGGCAAGGCCGACGGCTTCTATCCCGGCGAGGTGATGCAGTATGTCAACAAGCACGTGCAGGGCCGTCAGGACATAGGGCACATCGACCTGCTGAGCAAGTTCTCGTATATAGAGGTGCCCGAGCGTGACGCGCAGAAAGTGATGAAGGCTCTCGACGGCACTACATACAAGGGCCGTGAGGTGCGCTGCAACGATGCCGACACGCCGCGCGGAGAACGCACATCGTCCGAACGCGCGGAGCGCAAGCCGCGTGGCGCACGCGGAGAACACAGCGAGCGTTTCGACCGCAGTGGCAAGGGATATGCCGACCGCAGGCAGGCTGCCGACAACGATTACGAGAAAAAGTCGAAGAAGCGCAACGACGCCGAACCGCGTGCCTCCAAGGGCAAGCGCGGGCAGCGTGGCGAGGTGCGCATGGAGAGCGGCCGCAAGGATGACTGGCGCCAGTTCTTTCAGGGACACGACATACAGCTGATAGGCGACGAGCCCGACTTCACCGAAGAGGGATGGGCAAGAAGAAAACCTAAGAAGAAGTAAGTCTTCGGAAAACGAAGAACGAAGAGGGAAGAACGAAGAATCCGATAGTTCACCCGTTGCACAAGCCCGTGCGGCACGACAGTGTCCAGGGCTGGAAGTTAAGGAGTTAAAGGGAGTAGAGGAGTAAAAGGGAGTTAAGGAGTTAAAGGGAGTTAAGGAGTTAAGCCAAATGCCTCGGCAATAATTTATGCTCATAATGCTATTGGCTTAACTCCTTAACTCCCTTTTACTCCTTAACTCCTCTACTCCCTTTTACTCCTTAACTCCTCTACTCCCTTTTACTCCTTAACTCCCTTTAGCTCCTCAAGTTGATAACTTCAATTAATTATTAATTTCTTCCTCATGACGCGCAGTCCCCTTGCATCCGGCACTGCCGGGATGCCACGCAGGTCATAGACACGTGCGGAGGGATGTGGCTGGCGGTCGGTCTCCACACCATGTATGCCGCTCGTTGTGCCTTCATACGGAAACTGCCATCCCACATTCATGCCGTAGGCCGATGCCGACGGTTTCAGCCGGAGAAAGGTGATGTCGGGCAGTGACCCGTCTGACTTGCGCTCACGCAGCAGCTGACTGCCGTCGAGACTCTCGAAATCCTGCGCCGACAACTGCACGGCAGGCAGGAACGTGTTGTCCGTAAGCAAACACAGGTCGCAGTCGACGGCACCACAATCGCCCTTGCGGCCCTGAAAGGCCAGATTGCGTGTCAGCACATGACCGTAGCCGTCTACGTCTACAGCCTCGTCCCACGCCTTACGGTTCACCATGTAGAAGTTATACTTGTTCTGATAAGCCGAATTGTTCTGCCAGTCGTTGCCGCCAAGATGATGGTTCGCATAGAAGCCGTTGGCCTTGTTGGCCCAGCAGATGCTGTTGCGGATGACATTGCGCGGTGCATCCACGCTGCCCTTCATATCGCCCATGCCATAACCGCCGGCCTTGATGCCCGTACCGTCGCCACGCGAAACACGGTTGGCATCATAGCCGTTTTCCCACGTCCAGCAGCTGTCCACCACCACCGGAGCGAGATTTGAAATCAAGTCGATGCCGTCATCGCTGTTGCGCCACGCGCGGCATCCGCGAATCACGTTGCCGGTATATCCTGCCTTGTTGAGATGAAAGCCAAAGCCGTCACAGTTGCCGCCGCGCCCGTTTTCCGACACAGGGTCGTAGTTGTTGTAAGCGTCGCAGTTGAGCACGAGGTTGTTGCAGCCCCGGGTGAAGTATATACCTATACCCATGCCGTCGTGTATGTTCACACGCTCGATTATGCAGTTGCTCCCGCCGCGCATGCTGATGTTCTCGCTCTGTGTGTGGCCCGTAATAGTCACCTGTATGCCCACTATGTCGAAGTTGTGCAGCCTCCAGTAGTCACCTTTCACGTAGAATCCGCTCACGCGCTTGCCTTCGGGCTTTATGCCGCTGAGGTCTATCACGGCTTTCTCGTCCTGAAAACCGGAGATGGTGATGGGGTGTGTGGCGGTGCCGCTCTTCGTGAGGTTATAGACACAGGCATACAATCCCCCTTCCTGCCATCCCATAATCTCGTCTTCCGACGGTCGGTAGGTACCACCACGCAAATAGATGACATCGCCTGCCACGGCTTTCTCCACGGCCTTACGCAGTGTTGCCCATGGCGCCTCGGCCGTACCGGCGGCGCCATCACTGCCCGACGGCGAAACATAGTAATCACGCGCCACAGCGTTTATGGACGCAACGATGGCTATAAGGGTCAATGCCAATCTGTTCATGTCAGTATACGTATGAAATGTTTTAAGTGAATGTATTGTTTTTAAGTTACCAGTTCTTTACCTTGCAAAGGTACATAAAATAACTGATAAAGCAAGCGGAACCCAAACAATATACGGCAATACGAAATAATCTTACTTTAACGTATGTTAAAGAACACCCTGACCGCGATTTCTGCACTACGACGCGAAATACGCGATTTTTCGATAAAATGGGGAGCGTTGACAGTCAGCGGGTTACGCGAAT
>NZ_URNN01000069.1 GCF_900549175.1 uncultured Prevotella sp.
TAGCTGAATAGAGCGTCAGATTCCGGTTCTGAAGGTCGTGGGTTTGAATCCCACCGGGATCACCATAATAAAAGAGGAGCACTCACGGTGCCCCTCTTTTATTATGGCATTTCATCTTTATAGAATTAGCGGAAAATATTTATATTCTTTGTAACGTGCAGGCCGTTGCGTTTTTGCGGACTTTGCGCTGGAATTCAGCCAAAATCAATAGTAATGGTCACACGTTTTTCTGTCGGCATCATATATATGGCAATGCCGGTAAGAGCAATAACCGCCGCTGTAATGGCCGCATTGGGAACAGCTGCCGGTTCTGCCGCTGCTGCTGCCGTGCCCGATGGCACTGAGAATTATGTAGCCGATAACGACGATTATCAGAAGCACGACGAAGTGGGCCAGCACGAGCACCGTTGCCAGCGAGCCGAGCAGATAGACCGTGAGGCAGACAAAAGCCCTAAGCCATCCGCCCCGGGGCACCACGCCCTTGAAGATTAGGAATATCTGGATTAACTGGCAGATGGCAAAGGCTCCCAATACAAATACAACCTTGTCTCCCCAGAATATGCCGACAACTATGGCCGCCACTATGCCTCCTATCCATGAGTAAATGCCCCACCGCTTGTCGAACGAGCCGTAACTGTTGTACTCCGTGTCCTGCAGGGTATTGAAGAAACACATTATCTGGTTGTATACGACAAAACCGAATATCAAGAAGTCGACGATGGTCCATATCCATCCTACGGTGTCGGGCATGCAGAACCATATCGTGTTGCCTCCCATCATCATGACATAGGCAAGTTCGGCCAGGCAAAGACCGGTGAACACGCTGCAGTTTGTCCAGTATTCCCCGTCTTCCAACGGCTCGTCACCGCGTCTTATGCGCATGTACAGCAGTACGGCCGACAAGCTGATGATAAGATAAACCATCCATTTCACGTCGCCTTTGCCCACCGACAAGTATTTCAACACGTTTTCCGCATCTTTCATTTCCGGTTTAGACTCTGCCGTTTCCATCCGCTCTATGTATTTGGCACTTATGTAAGCAGAAGTACCTTCATATTCAATCTTTGCCCATCCATTCTCAATTTCGTATACTTCCACCACTTCTCCGCGGTCGATGGATGACAATACCGGAGCTTGTGCCGAGGCATAGCTGCGCACGTTGAGAGATGATTTGGCTGTCACTCTGTACTTGTTCTGTGCCATGCTTATCATGCAGCAGAGCATTACCGTCATCAATAATAAAACTTTCTTCATAGCAACAAATGTTTCAATGGTTAGTAATAAATATGTATGCAAAGGCCCAACGTGCCTTATACAGTTTATCAAACCTTCATTTTTGCAAATGTACGATAAAAATATCATAATTGCAAAAACTACCCAATTTATTTTGTTCAGACAGTGACTTTTGTGTTGTGCATCCGATATCCCGTTTGCTCCGGAGGCGTTTGTTTTGCCATAACAAAGGTAAAACAAAGGAGGGACGTGTTGACAAGATGGTAGAAAAATAGGTGAAAATATGACTTTTAGTGAAAATAATACGCAATAATGCTGCAAATTGATATAAAATCAGTATCTTTGTATCGCATAATAACAACATTGAACACAAACATAAATAAATATATACGCTTATGAGTAGACTGATAAGACCGGTAGCATACGATGCCCTGCTTGACATGAAGCAGACCGAACAAGGCATAAAACTTATCAAAGAGTTCTTCCAGCAGAACCTGTCAACCGAGTTGCGCCTGCGCCGTGTCACGGCGCCGCTGTTCGTTTTGCAGGGTCTCGGCATAAATGACGACCTCAATGGAGTGGAGCGTGCCGTGACGTTTCCAATAAAAGATCTTGGCGATGCGCGTGCCGAAGTGGTGCACTCGCTGGCCAAATGGAAGCGCCTGTCGCTTGCCGAGTATAAAGTGGAGCCGGGTTATGGTATATATACCGACATGAACGCCATACGTGCCGACGAAGAACTGGACAATCTGCACTCGCTTTATGTAGACCAATGGGACTGGGAGGCCGTCATAACCCGCGGGCAGCGCACGGTGGCATATCTCAAGAGCGTTGTCGAACGCATATATGCCGCCATCCGCCGGACGGAATATCTTACGTGTGAGACCTATCCGCAACTGCGCCCGTTTCTGCCCGAGACGATAACGTTCGTGCACAGTGAGGAGCTCGTGCGGATGTATCCCGACAAAAGTCCGAAAGAACGTGAGGACGAAATCTGCCGTAAGTACGGTGCCGTATTTATAATAGGTATAGGCGGCAGGCTGAGCAACGGGGAGAAACATGACGGCCGCGCCCCCGACTATGATGACTGGTCGACTGTGGCGGAAGACGGTCGCACGGGGCTTAACGGCGACATACTGATATGGTATCCGGTGCTTGACCGCTCGTTCGAGCTGTCATCCATGGGCATACGTGTAGACGGCGAGGCTCTTCTCAGGCAGCTTTCCATCGAGGGAGAGGAGGCCCGCGCCTCACTTTACTTCCACAAGAAGCTCCTTGCAGGCGAGCTTCCGCTGAGCATCGGCGGCGGTATCGGCCAGAGCCGTCTGTGCATGGTGCTGCTGCACAAGGCCCATATCGGTGAGATACAGGCCAGCATCTGGCCCGAAGACATGCGTCGCGAATGTCGCGAACTGGGCATGCCGCTGATATGAGGGATGTATAAATCTTTTCATACATAATATCGGTGCAAATATTTGTTACAATGAAATAAAAGTCGTATCTTTACACCCGAAGGTAATGAATAACAGTATATGTGTAAATAAAGTTGCGCTATGAGAATTGTGAATGGAAAGATGTTGGGTGCGATAGTTGGAGATATCGTAGGCTCTGTTTATGAGTTTCAGAACACAAAAACTACGGAATTTGAACTGTTTCTCAACGGAAAAAGCAGATTTACAGACGATACTGTAATGACTTTGGCAGTGGCCAAATGGCTGCTGACAGACAGGGAACACTCTCCTTCGGGATTGGTGAAGAGCATGCAGGAGTTGGGTCGCAGATATCCCGATGCGGGATATGGCGGCAGCTTTATGCATTGGATTTGGAGCGATACGCCCCGGCCATATGGCAGTTGGGGTAACGGTGCCGGCATGCGGGTGAGTCCGGTAGGGCTTTATGCCGACACACTTGACGAGGCTCTGTGTCTTGCCAAGGTGTCGGCCGAGGTCACACACGACCATCCCGAAGGCATAAAGGGAGCACAAGCCGTAGCGGCATGTATGTTCCTCTGCCGTATAGGCACTTCGAAAAAAGACATACGCAAGTATGTGGAGACCACGTTCGGCTACGACCTCAGCCGCACGCTGGACGAGATACGCCCCGGCTACGCGTTCGACGTGTCGTGTCAGGGCAGTGTACCCCAGGCCATCACGGCGTTTCTCGAGGGAGGAACGTTTGTCGATGTTGTCCGTCTTGCGGTGTCGATAGGCGGCGATTCCGATACCATTGCGTGCATGGCGGGAGCCATAGCCTCCTGTCTGTATCCCATTCCCACCGATGTTGCAGCGGTGAGCGACGACCTGCTTACTGACGAGCTGCGCTCGCTGAAAGACAATTTCATGAAGCTGCTTGACAGCAGAAAGCCGCACAACTGGTTCTGGATGTAATGTCCGGAAACGGTTGTGCGGCTTGTTTGCGGTACAATGTCCGCAACTGCCGACACCATTCTGCCGCTTTCACGCCAGTTCAAGGTCGAGCAACTCGCGCAGTTTTTCTATTGACGGGTTCTGTTTGCTCATCTCCTCAAACTGTTCGCGCCGGCTCAACACCTTCACCTGCTCGTGATGTTCGGCCAGCCGCATGTTCAGTGAGATACCGCTGTTGTGCAGATAGAGCTTCAGTGTGTTGACAATGCTGCCCTTTATCTCCTGCATCTGGTCGAGAATGATTTTGTTTTCGGCCATGACCTCTATTCCGGGCATTTCCGTTATCACAGGGGTCATGTTCTTCATGCGGGCGGCAATGCCGCTCAGATGTGTGGGCATACGGTTGCACATCGACATCCATTGGAACTCCAGGTCCCTCTGTGTAAACTCCTGATATTCTTCTTTCTTGGCAGAGTTCGGGTCATCAGCGCCCAGTGTTCCCGGTATTATCTGCATCTTTTTCGGCTTCGTCATCTGGCGGAGGTTGTTCCATGAGTAGCCGAGGGCGCCTCCGTTGGTTTTCAGCAGGGGGCGCGTTTTTGCGGAGTAGGTGGCGGTGGGCGGCGGGGTGGTGTCCTGTGCGGGTGCCGCCGTAGCTTCCTCATGTGTAGGTGTTGTGCCGGATGGAGCTTCCGTCCGGGTGTTGTCAGGTGTTTGTGCAACCGTTTGGGCAGCGGCTACCTGCGGGGCCGCTGTGTGTTGCCTTTGCTGTTGCACAAGATTTTTGAACAGGGTTTTCAGTCTTCCGGGGCGGCGCCCCGCACCGGCAGCGTCGTCCGGTTGCGTTATCTGCGCCATTTCTATCAGCGTCAGTTCCACGAGCAGGCGCTTGTTGCCGCTCTGGCGGTAGTTTATGTCGCATTGGTTCATTATCCGCAATGCCTGATAGAGGAACCGCGTGTCGCATTTGGCCGCCTGCTCCCTGTAGCGTTCGCGCTGCCCTTCGCTCACTTCGAGCAGCGGCAGTGTGCTTTCGTCCTTTGCCATGAGCACGTTGCGCACGTGCTTGGCCAGTCCGCCGATGAGCAGTCCGCCGTCGAACCCCTTGTTTACCGTGTCGTTGAGCAGTATCATTATCTCGCTCACCTTGTTTTCGCGGGCCATGTCGGTAATGCGGAAGTAGTTTTCAGAGTCGAGCACATTGAGGTCTTCAATCACCTTCTTGTACGTTATCTTGCCCTGACAGAAGCTTGCCGCCTGGTCGAAAATGGATAGGGCGTCGCGCATGCCGCCGTCAGCCTTTTCGGCAATCACGGCCAGTGCCTCGTCCTCCACCTCGATGCCTTCCTTCGCGGCCACATGCTTCAGGTGGTCGATGGTGCCCTTCACCGTCATGCGCTCGAAGTCGTAGATTTGGCACCGTGACAGGATGGTGGGCAGAATTTTGTGCTTTTCGGTGGTGGCCAGTACGAAGATGACGTGTGCCGGCGGCTCTTCGAGGGTTTTCAGGAAGGCGTTGAACGCCGCCGTGGAGAGCATGTGCACCTCGTCGATGATGAAAACCTTGTAGCGTCCAACCTGCGGCGGTATGCGTGTCTGCTCCATCAGCGTCTTGATGTGCTCCACCGAGTTGTTGCTGGCGGCGTCAAGTTCGAAGATGTTCAGCGACCGTTGCTCGTTGAAGGCCCTGCAACTTTCACATTCGTTGCATGCCTCGCCGTCGGCGGTGGGTGTCTGGCAGTTGATGGCTTTGGCAAATATGCGGGCACAAGTGGTCTTGCCCACGCCCCGCGGACCGCAGAACAGATAGGCATGAGCCAGCTTTCCGCTCTTAACCGCGTTCTTCAGTGTGGTGGTCAGCGCGGCTTGTCCCACCACTGAGTCGAAGGTGGTGGGGCGGTATTTCCGTGCCGAAACAATATATTCTCCCATAAATATGTCTTGTATGCTTGTTTTGCAATGATTGCACAAAGGTAGTCATATTATCTGAGATAAAGCGTCGGGTGGTGTTGAAAAGTGAGAAATAAATCACTTAAGTTTCGCAAAAGCCCGGCTCGGGGGGGTAAATGGAGTTAAGGAGTTAAATGGAGTTAAGGAGTTAAAGGGAGTTAAGCCAATAGCATTATGAGCATAAATTATTGCCATGACATTTGGCTTGACTCCTTAACTCCCTTTAACTCCTTAACTCCTGTTTCTTTACTTTTCAAAAGTGCCGCTTTTGCGCTCCGAAAGCGGCCGTTTTGCACGCCGAAAGTGCCACTTTTGAAGACCAAAAGCGGCACTTTTGAAAAGAGGGTTCATTTTCTTTATCCCGACAGTCTCGTAATTCGGGATTTTTATATACATTTGCAGGAAAAAGAAATAGAGATGAGGCTGTATCAAAATAAGGTTCATGTCCCTACAATGGTGCTTCCCCTGCATTTTCGATGCACCCTTATATATATTAATAATGTATAAACCCAAAATCAACATACAATAAAATCATGAGAGGAAAGATAGACTGTTTTCTGGCTTGTGGCGATGTTCGCGGCATAATGCCGCTGGTGGAGACGCTGCGCAACAGCCGGACGGTGCACGATATAAACCTGATAATGACCGCCGGACAGGACGAAACGTCCGGCGGAGTGCCCGAAGGGTGCATGGTGATGACGGCAGACAGCGTGGTGGGCAGCGCCACGATACGTGAGATGGCGGCGAGGGCTACGGCCGAATACGTAATGTTTCTGACAAAGCCCGTCAGCGTTTCGCTCGGCATGGCAGCAACGGAACGCCTGCTGCGTGTGGCCGACGACTCCGATGCCGCCATGGTTTACAGCGACCACTGGACGGTGGAGCACGGCGAGCGGCGCCCCCATCCCGTTATAGACTATCAGGAAGGCAGCGTGCGCGACGACTTCGATTTCGGTTCGCTGCTGCTCATCAACACCGCCCTGCTGCACCGTTATGCCGAAGAGGCGGCGCCGGCGGCCGACTACCGTTATGCCGGACTCTACGACCTCCGGCTCTATCTGAGCCGTGTGGGCAAGCTGTTTCACATCAATGAATACCTGTATACCGAGGAGGAGACCGACACACGGGCCAGCGGAGTCAGGCAGTTTGACTATGTAAACCCCGCCAACCGCGACGTGCAGATAGAGATGGAGCATGCCGTCACGGCCCATCTCGACGCCATCGGCGTACTGATAGACACGCACGATTATGCCTGTCCAGATTTCGGCGAACAGGATTTTCCCGTAGAGGCATCGGTGATAATACCTGTGCGCAACCGTGTCAGGACAATACTCGACGCCGTGGAGAGTGCCACGAGGCAGAAGGCGTCGTTTGACTATAATGTGATTGTCGTCGACAACCACTCCACCGACGGTACGACTGAAGCGCTGGCTGCCATGGCCGGAGGCGATGCCCGCATCATACACATCATACCCGAGCGCACTGACCTCGGCATTGGCGGATGCTGGAACATGGCCGTCAACGACGAACGTTGCGGGCGTTTTGCCGTGCAACTCGACAGTGACGACCTGTACAGTTCGGAGAACACGCTGCAAACCATCGTCGATGCCTTCCGCAAACAGAGGGCGGCCATGGTCGTAGGGGCGTACCGTATGTGCGACTTCCGGCTGAACACGCTCCCTCCGGGGCTGATAGCCCACAACGAATGGACCGACGAGAACGGGCCGAACAATGCCCTGCGCATTAACGGTCTGGGCGCGCCGAGGGCGTTTTTCACGCCGTTGCTGCGCCAGATACAATTCCCCAACACGAGCTACGGCGAGGATTATGCCCTCGGACTGATATTCTCCCGCCGTTACCGTATAGGCCGCATCTACGACGAACTGTACCTGTGCCGCCGCTGGGAGGGCAACAGTGACGCGGCACTGAGCATAGAAAAGGTAAATGCCAACAACGTGTACAAGGACCGTCTGCGCACGCTCGAGATTTCAGCCCGCCGCCGTATGCTGCAGGGAAAGGCCGACATACAGGCCGACTCGTCGCTGCACCGTTTCTTCAACCGCCAGTTGGAGAGGTGGGACGATGCGCGCCAGCGCTACCGCGAGTTGCAGAGAGTGGAGACAAAAGAGCTGCAGGGCGACACGTTCGCGCTTGTGGCACAGTGGAATCCGGCACGTATGGTTTCCACCGGAGCATCCATAGACCGCAGCGCGGTGGAGGCCCGCCCGTGCTTCCTCTGCGAGAAGAACCGTCCGGCTGTGCAGATAAAGAAGGTGATTGACGCGCGTTTCGAATTGCTTGTCAATCCGTTCCCCATACTGCCCATGCACTTCACCATACCCTTGCGGAGCCATCGCCCGCAGAGTATAGCCGACTGTTATGCCGAGATTTACCGTCTGCTTGACGAATATCCCGACCTGACCGTGTTCTACAACGGTCCGAAGTGTGGCGCGTCGGCTCCCGACCATGCCCACCTGCAGGCCGGAACGACCGGCGTACTGCCCCTGCAGCACGACTGGCAGAGGCTCAGCCGCAATCTCGCGCCTGTTGCCGTGTGCGGCGATACAGAGGGTATATGGCTCGTGGCCGACTATCCCTGTGCCGCGCTTGCCATACGTACGGCGAGTGCGGAGGCCGGCGTGCGCATGTTCCGTGATGTCTTGCGGGCGCTTCCGCTCCGCGACGGAGAGAGCGAACCGATGATGAATATCGTCAGCTGGCGGTCGGGCGGTGAGTATATCTCGGTGGTCATGCCGAGGCGGAAGCACCGTCCCGACTGTTATTCGGCCGACGGCGACGCCCGTTTTGTGGTCAGTCCGGGAGCTCTCGACATGGCCGGACTGATAATAACACCGCGTGAGGAGGATTTCCGCCGCCTTACGCCGGAGGTGGCCGTAGGCATATTGCGCGAGGTGTCGCTGACGGAGAGCGAGACCGATGCCGTGGTGGAGCGGATAAAGACGGCCGTCGGTGCGTCGTACGGGGGCAACGGCAATTCGTCGGCAGAGGCCGGGGCGGCATCGGCTGACGCAGGCTTGTCGCCGGTACTCGGCGACGGTGTGCCCGAAGTTCAGGTGGGTATTGTCAGCGGCCGCCGTATCGTGTTCACCCTCAACGCCCCGTACACCGCCAAGGGAGAGACCATAGAAGGCGGGCAGGTGGTGGAATTTTCCGAGGGGGGCATATTGTGGAACGGCAACCAGTACAGGCAACTCACGTTCACCCCGCAGTCTGCAGATGCGTCGTTCTCGCTCAGCGATGTGACCATCGGTGTCAATTTCCATTGGGAACGTAAGGAGACGCAGGTGTTCCGCGGCACCCTCCGTCTGGTGGTTGAGGCCGACAATATAGTGGCCATCAACACACTGCCCGTTGAGGACTATCTCGTGAGTGTAATCTCGAGCGAGATGAAGGCAACGTCGTCGGTGGAGTTTCTGAAGGCCCATGCCGTCATTTCACGCAGCTGGCTGCTGGCCCAGATGGACAAGCGGCGCCGGTTGAAGGACGGACAGAACAGTTTCTTCTCGTTCATAAAGAAAGACGACGAGCTGATAAGATGGTACGACCGCGAAGACCACACCATATTCGATGTCTGCGCCGACGACCATTGCCAGCGCTATCAGGGCATCACCCGCGCCGACAACAGTTCGGTGGCGGCGGCAGTAAAGGCCACCTGCGGCCAGATACTGGTATACGGCAATGAGATTTGCGACGCACGCTTCAGCAAGTGCTGCGGCGGCGTGACCGAAGAGTTCCAGTATTGCTGGGAGGACACGCCCAAACCGTATCTCCTGTCGGTGAAAGACTGCGATGCCGATGGCCATGACTTCTGCAACACGGCAGACAGGGAGATACTCTCGCAGGTGCTTAACGACTACGATTGCGAGACCCCCGACTTCTATCGTTGGCGTGTTGACTACACGCAGGAGGAACTGTCGGAATTGGTTAACGGAAACATGAAAGACGATTTGGGCGGCATTGTCGACCTCGTGCCTGTGGAGCGCGGCAAGAGCGGGCGCATAAGCCGGCTGAAGATTGTGGGCACGAAGAAGACCGTCATCATCGGAAAGGAGCTTGAGATACGCCGCACGCTGAGCCGCACGCATCTGTACAGCAGCGCGTTTGAGGTGCAGCGCCATGACATTGCCGGCGGCGTGCCGCAGCGGTTTACCCTTAACGGAGCCGGATGGGGACATGGTGTGGGTCTGTGCCAGATAGGGGCGGCCGTGATGGGAGCCCGCGGATATAAGTATGACAGCATATTGCTTCATTATTACAGTGGGGCAGAGATAAGGAAAGTGTATTGATGACATGACGGAACGCAGATTGAATATGAAGCAGCAACGCAACCCGTGGGCATGGGTGCCCACACTCTATTTTGCCGAAGGCATACCTTATGTGGCCGTGATGACAATATCGCTGATAATGTACAAGCGCCTCGGAATGTCGAATACCGACATCACCCTCTATACCTCGTGGCTTTATCTGCCATGGGTCATCAAGCCGTTCTGGAGTCCGTTCATAGACATTCTGATGACCAAACGGTGGTGGATAGTGACCATGCAGCTGCTTGTGGGGGCCGCATTGGGCGGAGTGGCGTTCACCATTCCCGGGCCGTTCTGGCTGCAGGGCACACTGTTCTTCTTCTGGCTGATGGCTTTCTCGAGCGCCACCCACGACATTGCGGCCGACGGATTCTATATGCTTGGTCTCGACCAGCACCGGCAGGCATGGTTCGTAGGCATACGTTCCACGTTCTACCGCATTGCCACCATCTTCGGACAGGGACTGCTTGTGATGCTCGCCGGCAATCTTGAGGTGCTCACGCGCAACGTCCGATATTCGTGGAGTCTCATGTTTTACTTCATGGCGGGGCTTTTCATCGCCTTGTGGCTCTATCACAGTTGGGCGCTTCCGCGGCCTGACGAAGACGTGATGAAAGGCCGGCTGACCGTCGGCGGACTGTTTTCGGAGCTGCGGCATACGGTGGTCACCTTCTTCCAAAAGCCGCAGATGGTGGCCGGAATATGCTTCATGCTCTTCTACCGCATGCCCGAAGGCCTGCTTGCCAAAGTGTCGGCGCTGTTCCTGATAGATGCGGGACACAACGGCGGACTGGGACTTTCGCCGGCCGAATACGGTCTGGTGCAGGGCACTGTCGGTGTGGTCGGACTTACCGCCGGCGGTATTCTCGGTGGCATTGCGGCCGGCCGCGACGGTCTGAAGCGCTGGCTGTGGCCCATGGTGTGCGCCATAACGCTGCCCGACATCGTGTATGTCTACCTGAGTTATGCCATGCCTTCAAATCTCATGATTATCAACACGTGCGTGTTTGTCGAGCAGTTCGGTTACGGGTTCGGCTTCTCCGCCTACATGCTATACCTTATATATTATAGTCGCGGCGAGCACAAGACGTCGCATTATGCCTTGTGTACCGCCCTGATGGCTCTGTCGATGATGATTCCGGGGCTATTTGCCGGTGCCTTGCAGGAGGCGGTGGGCTATCGCATGTTCTTTATAATAGTGGTGGTGATGTGCTCCCTTACGTATGTGGTTTCGGCTTTTCTGAAGATAGAGCCGGAGTTCGGCAAGAAGTCGGATGGCGTCAAGCCGCAGAAGAACGGCCGGAACAAATAGGAAAATCCCTACAGATAATAGGACAAACCATTTTGACGACAGGAATATTTGGAGTATCTTTGTTGTCGGATAATAATTAAAAACATTTTGTATTATGAAGAAGGTGTACAACTATATGGCGACGGTGATGCTGATGATATGCACGGCATTGGTGTTTACGGGATGTCAGGACTACGATGTCGATCAGGCATACGACATGAACGGAATATGGCAGGGAACGATACAGGGCATGTATTATCACGACCGTTACGGCAGTGACGGACTTTGGGATACGGAGATACAGTTTGTGCAGGACGGCGACTTCTCGCGCGGAGGCTACGGTGTGGAGGTGGACTATTCGTACGACGGCTACAGGGTTGAGCGGTCACGGTTTGATTGGGAGGTGCGCAACGGCAGGATATTGATAGAATATTATGACGGCTACACCATTGTAGTGCGTGACTACGAGCTTTATTCGGTTGGCAGCGGCATGCGTTTCCGTGGATATTTTGATAATTATGATACGGGTGAGCCAATGGCTTCGTTCAATCTGGTGAAGGTGTCCGACTGGACAGACTGGGACAGAACACGCGGTGCCGTCGGCGATTCGTTGAATGTGGGCAAGGGTAATGCCGGTACCGGTGGCGAATGAAAAACCGCCTTTAGTACGTTTCTGCTGACTTTTTTTGTATGATGGGACGAAAAAAAGCATAAAATGTTTGTTTATATCGCAAACTATTGTTACTTTTGCACCGCAAACGGAGACCGTCCTTTTGGGAAAGTGCTGTATTTGCAGCCCACAAAGGTAATCCTTTTCGACGAAGAATAACGAATTCTGCATGAATAAACTATTAAAAAAGACACTGAAGATCCTTTTACCGGTCGCTTTGGGCGGTTTTATTCTTTATTGGGTGTATCGAGATTTTGATTTTGCACGCGCCAAGGAGGTACTTCTGCATGGAACGAACTGGGGATGGATGCTGTTTTCGTTGTTTTTTGGTGTGATGAGCCATGTTTTCCGTGGCTGGCGTTGGAAACAGACGCTTGCGCCGCTCGGAGCTTATCCAAAGACGAGCGATTGTGTGGATGCTATCTTTGTTTCCTATGCCGCTAATCTTGTTTTACCCCGTGTAGGCGAAGTTTCCCGTTGCGGTATGCTTGCCAAATATGACGATGTTTCTTTTGCCAAATCGCTTGGAACAGTGGTAACGGAACGCTTGATAGATACATTGACCATTCTTTTGATTACCGGGATTACTTTTCTGATGCAGATGCCCGTCTTCCTTCGTTTTTTTGAAGAGACAGGTACGAAAGTTCCTTCGCTGGTGCATCTGGTGACATCTCCCTGGTTTTATGTCGTTCTTTTTAGTATCATTGGTGTATTAGTATTACTCTATTTCCTTCTGCGTATGCTTTCTTTCTTCGAGAAAGTGAAAGGAGTGGTGCTGAATGTATGGGAAGGTGTGATGTCATTGAAGAGTGTGAAGAATATACCGCTTTTCCTCCTTTACACGGTGTTGATATGGGGATGTTACTTTTATCACTTTTATATCACTTTCTATTGCTTCGCTTTTACTGAACATCTCAGCTTTCTGGCGGGTCTGGTGATGTTTGTAGGCGGCACTTTTGCTGTGATTGTCCCTACTCCTAATGGGGCGGGACCGTGGCATTTCGCTGTCATTACAATGATGATGCTATACGGTGTCAATGCTACTGATGCGGGAGTTTTTGCCCTGATAGTACATGGTATACAGACATTGTTGGTTATTATATTGGGTATTTATGGCTGGTTACATTTGTCGTTGGTAAATCGTACGAAACAGAATTCATAAGCAGAAAAAAAAAGAATGAAAAAAGATAAATAATCTTGTTTATTTGTTGTTCTATTCTTTTGTTGTAACTTTGTAATTAAAGAAATGGAGGCTCGGTATGGAACAGCAACAAAAATTTTATCCGGTAGGAATACAGACTTTCTCAGAAATCATAGGAAAGAATTATTTGTATATTGACAAGACTGAATACGTTTATCGCATGACGCATTCTGCTTCCAAATATATGTTTTTGAGTCGTCCGCGTCGTTTTGGCAAGTCGTTGCTGGCCAGTACGCTTCATTGTTATTTTGAGGGGAGGAAGGAATTGTTCAAAGGACTTGCTATCGAAAAGCTGGAGGCGGAATGGAATATGCATCCGGTTCTTCACTTTGACATGAGTACAGCGAAGCACATGGATAAAGAACGGCTGGACAGTGAACTGGAAAGAAAACTTTTGGAATATGAAGAAATATATGGGCGAGGTAAAGGTGATGTTGAAGTTAACCAACGCCTGCAGGGGGTGATACAACGCGCTTTTCAGCAGACCGGCAAGCAAGTTGTTGTCTTGATTGACGAATATGATGCTCCGCTTCTTGATGTAATGCATGAGGATAAGAATCTGCCTATACTTCGCAATGTGATGCGTAACTTCTACAGCCCGCTGAAAGCCTGTGACCCTTATTTGCGCTATGTGTTTCTGACCGGAATCACGAAGTTTTCCCAACTGAGCATCTTCAGTGAACTGAATAATATCAAGAACATCAGTATGGACGAACCTTATGCTGCCATCTGCGGCATTACGGAAGAAGAAATAAAGGAGCAGATGAGCTATGATCTGGATTTGTTGGCGGAAAAAATGCAAATAACGCGTGATGAAGTGCTGGTAAAATTGAAAGAGAACTATGATGGTTATCATTTTACCTGGCCTTCACCAGATATTTACAATCCTTTTAGTCTGTTCAATGCTTTTAACGATGGCAAATTTAACTCCTATTGGTTTGGCAGCGGTACTCCTACTTATTTGATAGAGATGCTGAATAAATTTGGCGTTCTTCCATCTGAAATAGGCGGAATAGAGGCTGTTGCTGCGGAGTTTGATGCTCCCACGGAGCGTATGACCAGTATTACTCCCTTGCTCTATCAAAGCGGCTATATCACAATAAAAGGTTATGACAGTGTTTTCGACATATATACGCTTGATATTCCTAATAAGGAAGTTCGTATTGGATTGATGCGTAATCTGATTCCTTCATATATCACAAATGATACGTTGACTACCACTACTATGGTTGTAGACCTGGCACGTGCTTTATCTCGTGGCGACATGGATGCTGCTTTGCGTTTATTACAGAAATTTCTTTCTGCGATTCCTTATTGTGATAATACTGATTATGAAGGGCATTATCAACAGGTCTTTTTCATCATCTTTAACCTTTTGGGATATTATGTTGATGTAGAAGTACGTACTCCCCGTGGTCGTGTGGATATGGTGATGCGCAGTTGGACGACTCTCTATGTTGTTGAGTTGAAACTTGATAAGAGCGCTGATGCGGCTATGCAGCAGATTGACCTGAAAAACTATCCCGAACGTTTTGCGCTGTGCGGACTTCCGGTAGTGAAGGTGGGGATAAATTTCGACACGAAACGACATACGCTGGCTGATTGGAAGATAGAACCCGTTAAATAAATTGTGGGACTACAATACCTTGTCTACAAGAAGTTAAGAGTTTGTCTACAGGAAGTTAACTCCTTGTCGGCAGGAAGTTAACTCCTTGTAATTCCCTGATAATCAGTGCCTGTTTTAGCCTCTGATTTTGCGTTTTTTATCCTTGTGTGCGTGCCTTGTTCAGTGCTCCTATCAGATATTTCCCTTTGCTGTTCACTATACTCCACTTGGTTGCGTGTATTATTTTCCAGACTTCGTTTCCCAGCCGTCCGTAGTCGGACAACTTTAATATCGCTTTCGTATCATTTGGATCGTTGATATGCAGTCCGTCCAGTGCGAGCAGGAGACATTCCAGGTTGTGGGTATTCTTGTTGTAGGCATATCCCGGAAACTCAATGAAAGAATATTTCCTCCATACCCCGACATCCTCCCCCGGCGGGGGAGTTAGAGGGGGAAGTTCTCTATTTTCGTTTGCTTTGTTTTGTTCTGTTTTGTTTTGTTCGGAATTGTCGGCATTTTCGGTGAAATTGTCTGCATCCTGCATGCAATTTTGAGGGTTTTGCATACCATCGGTCTCTTTATCGGCTTTGCCGTCTTTACCGCCCTTATCACTTTCTTCCGTCTTCACCAGCATGTAGGGCAGGGACTCTAAGTCCCTTTTCCTACGTTTGGTTGCTTCGAGCCATACTCTTTGGATCTCTACGGAAGTCAGTATTCCGTGTTCCTTATAGGTTTCTTTGTCGAAGAACCCCTTTTCCATCAGTGTCTCCACAATTCCCTGCATCTCTTCTTTCGCAATTTCCCTTCCCACTTTGTTGGTGAAGAGTGTACACTGTTCTTCATTCCATACCATGTAGTATCCGTTTTCCTTGTATATCTTGCACACTAATTTCATGACTGCCGTTTCCGCTTTCATTCCATACCTGGCTTCTATCAGTTCCATAGCCACTTCTTCGAAGAAGCTCACCTGAGTAGGAAAATAAGGTATGCTATTGTATATCATTGCCATAACTTCATTCTTTAATTGTTAATCATTAATCATTAATTGTCAACTGTCAATTGATCGGTCTCCATTCCAGAAAGTTTTCCAGCTGGAAGCTTCTCCACGCCTGTAGTTCTACATCCCAGTAGATGATGTGCCCTTCTATATGATGTATATCGTATTTCCGACGGAAACATTTTTCGTATGGAAGTAGTGTTGCTTTTACAAACTTGAAGGTTCCGTCCTGTTTGTAGTATGCCACAAGTGCATATCCATACTGCATGTGGCTGATGAGGCTTTCAATTCTGTCGGTCATCCATAGTGCTGCGTCTTCCGTGTAGGCTTTTTCGAGCATGATTCGTATTTTCCATTTCTTTCTGAGTGCTTCATAGATTGAAGCGGGTTTCTTTAGTTTTCTCATTGTGTTTAATTTTAAATTATTAATTCTTAGTTCTTTAGTTGGTGTTTATGTCGGGCATAAAAAAAGAGAAGACATCACTTTGGGGATAAAGCGACATCTTCTCGATTTGCGGGGCTTAATCTTTGCTAAAGCGGGGGCAAAGATATAGTAGATTGTATATAGGGTGTCAATATTTAATTATTGTCCATTTATTTCTTATCTTTATTCTTGTTTTTACTCTTCTTCTCCATCACTTTTTGTAGATGTTCACCTCTCCAGATTTCTCCCAATTCTATTTCTATTGTCTTGGCTGATAGTGGAGTATTGCTGTCGGAGAGAAAAAGTCCCCATTCAGCACCCTTGTCTGCCAACTCGTGAATGGATATGTTTTCTTTTTTACCGAAAAATCCCTTGTCTCTCCAATTGAGCAGTTCTATCATCCCTTCTTTTCGATATTTGGGAAGTATCCCTTTTACTACTCTACCTTTAGGGCGTCCGGGTTTTCTCTTAATCTCTGATACATTGCCTCTTAAAGGTGAATTTTCTGCCTGTTTCAGGCCTTTTTTTCAAGGCTTTTAGCCATCTCTTTTTGTTTCATAATTTCACTTATTTAACGTAATAATAAAATATATATTAAATGTTTGATTTGAAAAACGGGCAAAGGTAAGCGTTTCTTTTGTTTACAGGCAATAGGTGTGATAGAAAAAGTTTTTTTGCCAATAAGAAATATGAGGGTAATTTGTTGTATAATAGAGTAATACGTTGTATTTATAGGGGTGTCCAAAAAACGTTCGTTTAATGGGCACAAAGATAATGGGTATTTTTTGAATGTGCAAAATGTTTAATAAAAATATTTTTATGATAGGCTCTTTTTACTGCTATATCGCTGATTATCAGTCTAACTTTTTTGTCGATAAATATATTTAATATCCTTTCATTTTTGTCCTTTTTGAATTTCTTATTTTTCTCAAATCTTGACGCCCATTAAACGAACGATTAAAAAATACTTTTTTGAGTTTAATGTCTTCGTTTCTATCTTATTAAGTTAAAAAACTATTTGTTTCGGTTTGAAAGAGAATATGTCTCGTTCAAACCGCGAAGCGCACCCGGAACTATACTGAAATCCTCAATAGTTTTCTTGCAAGTGATTGAAAATCAGAAATATTGGTTTGCCGCCCGTACTCGTGATAAGCAAGAGTTTGCTGTCCGAAAATCCCTAGATAAGTTTAAGGCAGAAGAGGGTCTGGATCTTGATTACTATCTTCCCACGCGAACTGTGGTATCTCAGCTGAAGTATCGCCGTAAGCGTACTGAGGTTCCTGTTATTCGAAATTTAATCTTTATCTACGCTACTAAGCAAACTGCTTGTGATCTTTCC
>NZ_URNN01000070.1 GCF_900549175.1 uncultured Prevotella sp.
TCATAAAGCTATTGGCTTAACTCCTTAACTCCCTTTAACTCCTTAACTCCTAAAATCATCCTTAACTCCCAACAATGCAACAGCGTTTTTACAATTCTTCATCCTTTTATTCTTAATTCTTTGTTTTTTGTAGTACATTTGCACATTATTAATATAAAAGAGAATAAAAATTAATATAAGAGAGAACAAGAATTAAAATAAGAGAGCAAAAACAAAGAACAAATATGGAATACAATTTCAGAGAAATCGAGAAGAAATGGCAACACCAGTGGGTGGAGCAGCAGACCTATAAGGTGAAAGAAGACAGGGACAAGAAGAAATTCTACGTGCTCAACATGTTCCCGTACCCATCGGGAGCGGGACTGCACGTGGGACATCCGCTCGGATATATAGCATCAGACATATACGCACGCTACAAACGTCTGCAGGGCTTCAACGTGCTCAACCCCATGGGCTACGACGCTTATGGACTGCCTGCAGAGCAATACGCCATACAGACAGGACAGCATCCCGCCATCACCACCGACGCCAACATCAGGCGCTACCGCGAACAGCTGGACAAGATAGGCTTCTCCTTCGACTGGGACCGCGAGATACGCACCTGCGACCCGGAGTATTATCACTGGACACAGTGGGCCTTCCAGAAGATGTTCAACAGCTACTACTGCAACGACACCAAGCGTGCACGCCCCATCAGCGAGCTGCTTGAGGCCTTCCCCAAGTACGGCAGCGAGGGACTCAACGCCGCCTGCTCGGAGGAGCTGACGTTCACCGCCGACGAATGGAACTCGTGGGACGAGAAGCGCCAGCAGGAGGTGCTGATGAACTACCGCATAGCCTATCTGGGCGAGACGATGGTAAACTGGTGCCCGCAGCTGGGCACGGTGCTGGCCAACGACGAGGTGGTGGACGGCGTATCGGAGCGCGGCGGCTATCCCGTGGTGCAGAAAAAGATGCGCCAGTGGTGCCTGCGCGTGTCGGCATACGCACAGCGCCTGCGCGACGGACTGGAGACTATAGACTGGACCGACTCGCTGAAGGAAACGCAGAAGAACTGGATAGGCCGCTCTGAAGGCACCGAGATGACATTCAAGGTGGCCGACAGCGACATCGAATTCACCATCTTCACCACCCGTGCCGACACCATCTTCGGCGTAACTTTCATGGTGCTCGCCCCCGAGAGCGAACTCGTAGACCAACTGACCACTCCCGAACAGCGTGCCGCCGTGGACGAATATATTGCCTACGTAAAGAAGCGCACCGAGCGCGAACGCATCAGCGACCACCGTGTGACGGGCGTATTCTCCGGCTCATACGCCATCAACCCCTTCACAGGCGACAAGATACCGGTATGGATTTCGGAATATGTGCTGGCCGGATACGGCACAGGTGCCATCATGGCCGTACCGGCACACGACTCCCGCGACTATGCTTTCGCAAAACACTTCGGCCTGCCCATCATCCCGCTGATAGAGGGTGCCGATGTGAGCGAGCAGAGCTTCGACGCAAAGGAGGGCATCGTGATGAACAGCCCCAAAGCCACCTCCGGCTCCCCCAAGGGGGGCTTCTCCCTCAACGGACTTACCGTAAAGGAGGCCATAGCCAAGACGAAGGAATATGTAAAGGCCCATAATCTCGGCCGCGTGAAGGTGAACTACCGCCTGCGCGACGCCATATTCTCGCGCCAGAGATACTGGGGCGAACCGTTCCCCGTGTACTACAAGGACAATATGCCCTACATGATTCCCGAAGAGTGCCTGCCGCTGGAGCTGCCCGAAGTGGCCAAGTTCCTGCCCACGGAGACGGGAGAGCCGCCTCTGGGCCACGCCACACGATGGGCATGGGACACAAAGGAGAACAAGGTTGTAGACAATACGCTCATCGACAACGTCACCGTTTTCCCGCTCGAACTGAACACCATGCCCGGTTTCGCCGGCTCCTCGGCCTACTATCTGCGCTACATGGACCCGCGCAACCACACGGCACTCGTCGACAAGCAGGTGGACGAATACTGGCAGAACGTCGACCTATACGTCGGCGGAACGGAACACGCCACCGGACACCTCATCTATTCGCGCTTCTGGAACAAGTTCCTCTTCGACTACGGCTACTCATGCAAGGAGGAACCGTTCGGAAAACTGGTCAACCAGGGCATGATACAGGGCCGGAGCAACTTCGTATACCGCATAAAGGACACAAATACATTCGTCTCACTCGGCCTGAAAGACCGGTACGACACCACTCCTATACACGTCGACGTGAACATCGTAAGCGGCGATGTGCTCGACGTGGAGGCGTTCAAGGCATGGCGGCCGGAGTATAACAACGCCGAGTTCATTCTCGAAGACGGCAAGTACGTCTGCGGATGGGCCGTGGAGAAGATGTCGAAGTCGATGTACAACGTGGTCAACCCCGACATGATTGTCGAGAAATACGGTGCCGACACGCTGCGCCTTTACGAGATGTTCCTCGGTCCGGTGGAGCAGTCGAAACCGTGGGACACCAACGGAATAGACGGTTGCCACCGCTTCCTGAAGAAGTTCTGGGGACTCTTCTACAAGCGCGGCACCGACGAACTGGCCGTTACCGATGACGCCGCCACGGCAGAACAGCTCAAATCGGTGCACAAACTGATAAAGAAGGTGACGCAGGACATCGAGAACTTCAGCTACAACACGAGCATATCGGCGTTCATGATATGCGTCAACGAGCTGACACAGCTTAAATGCACCAACCGCGAACTGCTCCGCACGCTCGTCGTGCTCATGGCTCCGTTTGCCCCGCATATAGCTGAAGAACTGTGGGAAACCACAGGAGGCGAGGGCAGTGTGTGCGACGCACAGTGGCCGTCGTACGACGAGAAGTATCTCGTGGAGACATCGGTAAAGCTCGGTGTGGCCTTCAACGGCAAGTGCCGCTTCGACATGGAGTTTGCCGCCGATGCCGACAACAAGACCGTAGAGGCCGCCGTGATGGCCGACGAACGCTCCCTGAAGTATCTTGAGGGCAAGCAGATAGTGAAGGTTATCATCGTGCCGAAGCGCATGGTTAACGTAGTTATCAAATAACTTTTTTTTTCATAAATCATGGGGGTGTGCCGCAATGCGAAAGTATATACGTGAGTATAGAAATTCATTCGGCACACCTTTTTCATTGAAGCGGCGGCAGCGAAACCGCAACGCCGACGCCTGACAATCAAAAAACACAATCAGAACAATGAAGATAGTATTCGCAACAAACAACAAAAACAAGCTCGCCGAAATACGCAGTATTCTCGGCGACAGGTTTGAGATAGTGTCGCTGCAGGACATAGGCTGCAACGCCGACATACCGGAGACGGGCAGCACTCTCGAGGAGAACGCCATGCAGAAGGCACACTACATATACGACAACTACCACATGAGCGTGTTCGCCGACGACACGGGCCTCGAAGTTGACGCCCTCGGGGGCGCACCAGGCATATACAGCGCACGCTATGCCGGCGGCGAAGGGCACGACAGCGAGGCCAACATGACGAAACTTCTCGCCGAATTAGGAGAAAATAACAACCGCAAGGCAAGATTCCGCACCGCAATAGCGTTAATAATGAAAGAAGACGGCAGCGGCAACGCGACGGAAAAACTCTTCGAGGGCATCGTCTGCGGAGAGATTATAAGAGAGAGAAGGGGAGGGGAGGGCTTCGGCTACGACCCAATATTCCAACCCGAAGGCTACGACCGCACCTTCGCCGAGCTCGGACTTGACATCAAGAACAAGATAAGCCACAGGGCACGGGCCGTGGCACGGCTGGCGGAATATCTCAAAAAAGAATGAACGAAACAGGCTTCACATCCGTTACTCTCTGCCAATCAGATATATTCAACGAACAACAATACACATATTATGGGTAAATTGAAAAGAACCACACTGTTATTCACGCTCATTGCTTATCCTATTATATTATTGGCACAGTTGCCTGTCGTAACACTGACAGGCAACTTCAACGATGACTACAGCCAGGGAAGCATGTCTGTAACCGACGGTAACGGAACTGTTACGTACAACATAAAATCGAAATGGAGGGGCAGTTCGTCCAAGCAATACGACAAGAAAAGCTTTGCCGTCAAACTGCTTGACGAAAACAACAAGAGTCTTGACGCGCCGATTCTCGGCATGAGGGAGGACAACAACTGGATTCTCGACGCCATGGCAATAGACAAGGCAAGAATGAGAAACCGTGTATCCTTCGACTTGTGGAACGACATGGCAATGCCGTCGTTCATAAAGAGCAATTACGAAGAGGAGGCGTTCAATGGCACCCACGGGCAGTTTGTCGAGCTTTATCTCAACGGAAACTACCATGGCATCTATTGTCTGACGGAAAAGATAGACCGCAAACAGCTCAAACTGAAGAAGTACAAGAACGGTGTTCACGGTATTCTGTACAAGGCTGACACATGGGAAGGCACTGCTTTTTGGGATTCTCCGTCAGACTTTGACAACAGCCTGCCTACATGGATGGGGTGGGAATCGCAGTACCCGGACGTGGAAGATGACGGCGATACTGACTACAAGCCGCTATACGACGCCATAAAATTTGTCGTGGAATCATCCAAAGACACTTTCGATGCCGAGGTGGAAGAGAGGTTCGACCTGCCTGTATGGAACGACTACTTCCTCTTCATCAAAGTAATATTGGCCACCGACAACAACGGAAAGAACACATTCACATATATATACAACAAGGATAAAGACACCCGGTTGGGCATGGCCCCATGGGACCTTGACGCAACATGGGGGCGGAGCTACGACGGAACGACAACCGAACATTCGACAATCAACGGCGGAAACAATCTGTCCAACAGACTCGAACAAAACAAAGAATACAACGAAGCCGTATCCGAAAGATACTTCTCACTGAGAAAAGACATTCTCTCGACCGACTCATTGAAGAACCGGTTCAGACATTATTTCAATCTTTTCAGAAACTCCGGAGCCGCACAACGTGAGACGGAACGCTGGAACAAAACCAACGGCATAGAACTTGACTTTGACAGTGAACAGGCATACATAGAGCAATGGATAGACAAAAGGCTTGAAGCACTCGACAGACATTTCGGACAAGACTTTTCCGGAATATCACCATTAAAGCATAAGGATAATGCAGGGAAATCCATTTATAATACCAACGGACAGAAAATGAGCGGAAACCGCATCCTGTCAAAGGGCATATACATCATCAACGGAAAGAAAATAGTGAAATAAATCATATTCATTATGGAAAGACTAATAATATCATATTTTATCTGCATGGCGGTATGCCTTTTTCCAAACACTGCACCTGCCGCAGGCATAGGCACATGGAACAACTATATGGCTTATTACGAAATACAGCAGATAAAGGCTGCCGGCAACGACGTTTTCGTGCTTGCAAGCAACAATCTGTATATGTATAACACCAACGACGGTTCGATAACGACATACAACAAGATCAACGGACTGAGCGACAACAACATAAAGCATATTGCATGGAACGCAACGGTGAAAAAACTCATAGCCGTTTACGCCAACTGCAACATTGACCTCATACACCCCAACGGAGAGATAACCAACATTTCCGATTTTTACCTGAAGGCGATGAATGTTGACAAAACCGTGAACAGCATCACCATCAACGACAGATACGCATATCTTGCCACAAGATTCGGTATTGTGAAAGTGGATATGTACAATAAAAACATAAGCGAATCGTACATCCTGCAACGCGACACAAGGAAAGTGGCCGTCAGCGGAGGCAACATCTATGCCATGACATCGGGAAACACCGTGCTCACCGCTCCATTGTCAGTCAACCTCATCGACAAGAACAACTGGACCGTAACGAAACAATATCCGCAGGGAATATTCGACGAAGACAACACCGACTATGAAAAGTATTACCCTACGGTATCTACACTCAACCCCGGCGGACCGCATTACAACACGATAGGATTCCTCAAGTTTACAGGAGGCAAACTGTATGCGGCTAACGGACTGTCGGCCACGGAAGAAACAGCCAGCCTGCAAGTATACGACGGTAACGACTGGACTGTTTACGAAAACGACATTACGGCAACAACCGGACACAAGTTCGTAAACTTGATTTCGTGCGACGTTGACCCTAATGACGAAAGCCATGTATTTGCAGGAGGCCGGACGGGACTGTACGAATTCAGGAACGGAAAGTTCATAAAAGAATACAACCTCGACAACAGTCCGCTGAAAAACGCTACAACTGTAAGTGACGGCAACAAGAACTTTGTGCTGGTGACAAGTGTGAAATTCGACGCCGACAGCCATCTGTGGCTCACCAACAGCATAAGTCCGTCGACATCGCTCTTCGAAATCACCCCCGAAGGCGAATGGATTTCACATCATGACAACCGCCTGATGACCGAAGTTCCGACCAACAAAGGAAAAGTATTGTCTTCATTTGAAAGCATGAACGGACTGATGTTCGACAGCAGGGGCCTGATGTGGTTCAGCAACAACTACTTCCGCACGCCGGCATTGATGAAGTATTCGCCGTCAGACGACATTCTGTATGTGTACGACAGTAATTTCACAAATCAAGACGGCAATTCACTCACGCTATCGTTCATGAAAGAACCCACGGAAGACAAAGAAGGCAACATCTGGGTGGCAACAAACATCGGCCCTGTATACATCACCCCTTCACAGATAACAAGCAACGAGGCCATTACCGTGCTCAACCAATACAAGGTGCCGCGCAACGACGGCACAAATCTGGCAGACTATCTGCTCAGCAACGTGGAAATATCGGCCATTGCCATTGACGGAGCCAACAGAAAATGGTTCGGCACAACCGGTAACGGCGTGTATCTGATAAGCAGCGACAACGAAGAGCAGATTCATCATTTCACAAAAGACAACAGCAAACTGTTGTCGGACAACGTCATGGACATAGCCATAAGCGACAACGGAGAAGTGTTCTTCGGCACCGACCAAGGACTGTGCTCATATATGAGCGACGCCACAGAACCGGCCAAAGACATGGACGGCAACAGCGTCTATGCCTATCCCAACCCCGTAAGGCCGGAGTATGACGGCCTGATAACGATATCGGGACTTACGGCCAACGCCAACGTCAAGATAACAACGTCGACCGGATATCTTGTTGCCGAGGGACAGAGCAACGGCGGCACGTTCACATGGGACGGCCGAGACCTGAAAGGCCGCAGAGTGGCATCGGGAGTATACCACGTGGTGACGGCAAAAAGCGACGGCAGCAAAGGCACGGTATGCAATGTAGCCATAATAAGATAACAACACATCTGAACATACCACCGTACATGGACATAATAAAAAAAATCATCAGCCGCCTTAACCCCATAACGGTCATACTGCTGCTCTCACCTTTCATCCTGTATGCCATAACGCTGTTGCTGCCCACCTTCGACGACTGGACATACTACACAACGCCATACTTCGGCAAACTCACGTTCAGCAATCTGTTGCCCGAACGCAGCTGGTGGCGGCCGTTAGACGTCATCTTCGGATGGGTGCTCGGCAGAGATTACCGGCTGTTTCCGCTGCTCAACCACATATTCGTATATGCCGGTCACGTAGTTTCCACCATCCTCATATACAAGTTGTCGGACGCACTATCGTTCGGCAGGACGGCACGTAACACGGCCACCGTCTTCTTCTTCCTTTCACCCGGCATGCTCGGGACGGTGCTCAGCATCGACTCACTCAACCAGACCTATGCACAGATGTGGGGACTGCTCGCGCTGTGGTGCTATCTAAAAGAGCGGAAAAACAAATACTTACTGTGGATATTGTGCACGTATATGGCAACGTTTTCAAAAGAAAACGGCATAATGTTCTTCTTCATTCCACAGGTGACAGCCTTCGGTTTCGGACGGATAGACCGACGGCAGTTTGTGCGCGAATCACTCATCGGAGCGACAGCAGCCGCAGCATACCTCGCAACACGCTTCATACTGACACCGCACGACGTCAATTTCAACAATGAATACTTCGAGAACACCATATTTTCAAAACTGAAACACATAGCCACCTTCATAGGCATGACGTGGGTGGCTGTAGACTACGTGAGCCTGATACATGCTCCAAGCCGCAATCTGACCGTCGCCGCCGTCACGCTGCTGCTCTCCATGCCCTTCATGGCATACTTGTTTGCAGGAACCCTTAGAGGCATTACAACACGCCGTAACAGTATCTTTCTACGCCGTCTGCTGTCGCTTACGGCATGTATGTGTCTGGCAGCACTGCCACATCTGCTCACTCTCTTCACCGTCATGCACACCTATGCCGGTCTCGGCATGGCGGCGCTCATCATAGCCTGTCTTGCCGACCGCCACCAACGACCGGACACGCTGCGCTTTCTTTTCGTACTTTACGTCGCATCAAGCATATTCATTGACATACACCACTGGCAGAAAGCCTACCGCTCGGGGCTCACGGGGCGTGACATGGGGCGTCAGGCCATTGAGAAGATAGGCCGTCCCGTAGACAGGGCGTTCAGCATATCTGTAAGGGATGACGAAAGAAAATACTCGTCGTTCTGTGTACTGCCGTCAGACGCCTTCGGGTGGGGGCATGCCGCCTTTGCCGCCACTGGCTACAAATGGCCGCGCGTGTTCGGTGACACGGCCATACACGTGACCGAACTACACCTTGTGGACAGCATTGCCGACAGAGCCATAAAAGAAGGGTACGAGAAGGTGTGGCTCGTTCATGGAGACACCGTTGACGTGATAAGATAACAAAAAGATGAAAACGACAGGAACAAGAGACGTGCGGCTCGACACCTACAGAGCCATGATAATGATATATACGGTATGTGTCATCCACATCACATACTGGTTTGGCGTGGGCACCGAACCCCTCCTGTCGGCCATGCTCTTCGAAATGCCGGTGATATTCTTCATCGCGGGGGCGTCGCAGGCCGTGACAAACAAGAAAAGGGGCATCGTGGAAACCATAGTCAACAGGGCCAAAAGAATACTCCTGCCACTCTACATCTTCCTTTTCTTCATCTTCATTATAGTAATGTTGGCAACTGTTACCGACGCAGACATATCGCCCTATAATATCGATGTACACCGGTTTACCGCGGCCGGAGTGCTGAAAATACTGCTCACCGGCGGAAGCACCGTTTTGCCGTTCTACGGATATACGTGGTTTGTGGCCGTTTACCTCATCATATCGTGCTCACTGCCGATACAACAGAAATTGCTCCGTCACATCCCTGTTACGGCATATCTCGCCGTCTTCGTCATCATTGTACTGGTGTTGACCCCGCTGCACTTTACGGGAGAGATGGAGGTGAAATACATTCCGGCATACAATTTTTTCTACATAGCAGGTTACGCTTACTACAAAAGGTGTCCCAACCGGCTTTTCACGACCGTCACAATAGTAACAACCGCAACTACGGTGATATGCTTCTGTAACGGAAGTATGGTGCCCATGCAGGGCCACAAATTTCCTGCCGATGCGTTCTTCCTCGTCTTCGGCACGGCAAGCCTGTGTCTGCTGACAATGGTATTCCGCAGAATTACCGTCCGCCACTCATATATCCTCCGTCTGTGGAACGACCGCGGATATACCATTTATCTCTACCAGACTGTAAGCCACGCCATCGTCTACGCCGCCACATACCACCTCGTCGACAACATCGATTCACACTTTGTGAAGTTCGCCGTCTACTTTCCGTTGACATTCATCGTAACCACATTGCTGAGTTACATCACATATCCCGCAGAGAGATATATCATGAACAAGATTACGCCCTGTTTTTGTACGTCGGACAAAAGCTGACCACTGTCCCCGTCAGCTCAGCTCCAGCATCCTTTCGATGGGCTTCACCGCCTCGCGGGCCACATCAGGGTCGACATCCACGGCGGGCCACTCGTACTTCAGCGTATTGTAAATCTTCTGCAGGGTGTTCATCTTCATGTAGTCGCACTCGTTGCAGGAGCATCCCACGCCACCCTCGCTTATCTCCGGAGGCACGGGGATGAATGTCTTGTCGGGACACTGGCGCGTCATCTCATGCATTATTCCGGCCTCCGTCGCCACGATGAACTCGGTGTCACTGCTTTCCACGGCATACTTCAGCAGCACGGCGGTGGAGCCTACAACATCGGCCACGGCCAGCACAGGACCCTTGCACTCGGGATGTGCCAGCACCTTGGCGCCGGGATGCGCAGCCTTCAGTTTTAATATTTCAGCCACGGAGAAACGCTCGTGAACATGGCATCCGCCGTTCCAGAGAAGCATCTCACGCCCCGTCACATTATTTATATACGAACCGAGATTATGGTCGGGACCGAAGATTATCTTTTCGTCTTTGGGGAATGTGTCAACTATCTTGCGTGCGTTGCCGCTCGTCACAACCACGTCGGTAAGCGCCTTCACCGCCGCTGTGGTATTGACATAGCTCACCACCTTATATCCGGGATGCTCCTCCTTATAACGTTTCAGGTCTTCGGCACGGCACGAGTCGGCAAGCGAGCAGCCGGCGTTGAGGTCGGGAGCCAGCACGAGTTTCTCGGGACTGAGTATCTTGCACGTCTCGGCCATGAAGTGAACACCGCACATCACGATGATACGTGCGTTGGTTTCGGCGGCCTTGCGGGCAAGGGCGAGTGAGTCGCCGATGAAGTCGGCCACGTCCTGTATCTCACCGTGTGTGTAGTAGTGGGCCAATATAATGGCTTTCTTCTCCTCACACATACGTCTTATTTCGGCTTTCAAATCAACGCCTTCACCTACCGGTTCGTCGATATAGCCTTTTTCCGTCCATTCCTTTTTCAACAACGCTTTCATATTTTATATCTTTTCTTTTTTTTAAATTTAAAAATTAAATGTTAAGTATGATATGCCGTTGATACGTTGAAAACTTTCCACCTGTTTTCTTGCATATTCCACTATCAACATCTGCAATGGTGTTGCCAACACATTGTGTTAATTGTTATCTGTTGAGAATGAGCATTATTGCCATCTTATCAACAATTACACATTTCGGTGCAAAATTAATAAGTTTATATCTTTTTCTGCCAAAAAACTGTTGAAAACTTGATTAAAAGCCTGTAATAAACCTGTTGATATCCAATGTGTCTGATGGGGATTGTGGGTTGTGTTGATAACTGTCATATTATTAACACGGTTATTAACATGGTTTTACACATAGTTATCAACATAAAGGACGGCCCCCTCCGAGAGGGTGTATCAAAATACAAAAAAAATGACTTGGTAGAGACATATTCTTGTATTTGTCCGTTCATAACGTATTGATATTCAACGTTTACTTTGCGGACAAATACAAGAATATGTCCCTACCAAGCACCATGTAGCCATTTTTACACACCCTCGTCTTACTTTATCACAAGGGTGTTTTGATGACGTAATAACCTTTATTTGACGGCAATCTTACGTGTTGTCGATGTTGTTCCCGTGGAGATTTTCATTATGTATATTCCCTGCGAAAGGTTTGCGGCATCGCCTGTTCCTAATTTTGTGCCGTCGAGAGTGTATATCTCTGTTGTTCCGTTTGCAGTTATTGTGGTGTTGGCGATGGCAGTTGGGTCAGAATCGAGTGCCGGCATGAATATCACTTCTCCGAGCGCGGCGTTGTCGTTTTTGTGGAAAACCACGGTCTCTATGCTCTCACGGTCTTGCGTGGCCACACTCTTCCAGTAGTTGCCCTGTGCATAAACGGTGATGGTGGAGTTGTTGTAAAGGTCGTAAGGGGTACCGTCGAAACCGTTGTTGAGGAAGACGTTCAGTCCGGGGTTGTAGTCTTCCGCATCCTTGTCTTCGGTTTTGCCCACGTTTACGTTCTTTCCGCCGATGATGGTTATGCCCCACAGATTGTTTTCGATGTAGTTGCCGGTTATCGTTGTGGTCTGTGTCTTGTACGGGTCGTATATGTTTATGCCGCTTCCGCCGTTCATGGGGTTGGTCTCATGGTTGTTGTCCACGATGGTGTTGTTTCTTATCACGGCAGTCTGCTCGCAGTAGGTGGCCAGTCCGAAGCGGTTGTCCCTTATCTCGTTGCCTTCGATGAGCGTGTTTAGTTCGCCGGTAAGTCCCACGAGATTCGACACAACAATGCCTCCCACCATGGTGTGTTCCGGATTGCCCGTTATCTTGCAGTTGCGTATCACCACGTTGGCTGCCGTAGTTATGTTGAGCTGCGGTGTGTTCATGTTGGCGGTTCCGTTGCCGGTTAATGTACAGTTCTCTATTGTCACCGGATTTATGTAGTTGGCGGCTCCGCCGATGGCACTCTTCGCGCAGTCGGTGAATGTGCAGTTGGTTATATGAAATTCGGAACCGTTGGTACCCATTGACAGTGCCGCATTGCCCGACACGCCGTTATGTCGCGTGAATGTGCAGTTGTCGGCATCCATACCGTACAGGCCGAAGTTTTTCAGTCCGGCGTATTCGAAGTCTATGTTTGTGAAGTTTGTCACCTTGTTGTCGTTGGACATGAATATGCCGTATGGTTTTGCCGTTTCGCCGGTGGCGGTGAAGAGCACCCGCTCGTTGGCCCTGAAGTCGGCGTCGCCCGAAATTGTAAGACAGATGTTGTTGTCCATCTTTACCGTTATCCCGTCTTCGATGTTGAAGATGTCGCCTTCGGCTATTTCCACGTTGTCGGCCATGGTGAATGTCTTTTCTCCTGTTTTTGTCACTCCCGACGCTGCCGTTTCAGACAAGAGTGTCATTGTCCACACGGTGCCGTTGCCGGCGGTTTTGAAGTCTTCGGCCATGGTGTTGGTTACGGCCATTGCAGCTGTCATGGCTGCCAATACAATCTTTCTCATAATTTATGTTTTTATTATTATTGATTGTCTCTGAAGCCTCGCCGAGGCTCTTTGACGGTGCAAAGATACGCTTTTTATCATATTATCTGTCTTTTTCCGACTTAAAGTGTTATCTTTGTTTGCCGTAAAAAGATGAGTGTATGAGATTGATAAGTTTGTTTTTTGTTGGTGTGGCATTGTCGGTGTGTTCGTGTGGCGGCCTGAAGCCGGCGGTACCAGCGGATGCCGGCGGTGCCGTTTCTGGTGGCGTTGGGGTGGGGGGCGTGGTCGTTGACAGTCTGTGCGACTGCGACCTGCTCTTCCAGGCGTCTCTTTCGGGCAACGCAATAACCGATGTCACTCGTGGTGCCTGCGGCCTGCGGATAGACCATGTAGGTGTGTTTGCCCGCGTGGAAGGCCGTCCTTCGGTCATTGAGGCAGTGCCGGGGCGTGGCGTGTGCGTCACTCCTATAGACTCGTTCATGCGCCGCAGTGTTGCGGCCGACGGCACACCTCTTGTCATAGTGGGGCGTGTTACCGGAAATGTGGATATAGGGAAATCGCTTGATGGTGTCCGCCGTTTCATAGGTTGCCGTTACGACAGTCTCTATCTGCCGGGCAACAGGGAGATATATTGTAGCGAATTGGTGCAGATGAGTTTCGTAGACAGTAACGAAAACCTTATATTCAAACCCATTCCCATGACGTTCCGCGATGCCTCGGGACGTATTCCAGATTATTGGACACGTTTCTATGCGCGTCATGGCATGCCCGTTCCGGAGGGGCGTGACGGCACAAATCCGGGAGAGATGTCGCGAAGGAAGAATGTAAGGATTGTAGCCTCACCCCCGACCCCTCCCCAAAAGGGAGGGGAGTGAAATGTCTCGGGAAAAATATATTATGTTCTTCGATAGTGGATATGAATAATAAACCAATTTTTTTATTGATAATCAATAGTTATTATTTTTTTTGTTAATTTTGCCGGTGTAACGAGAATGGTGATTGAGCAACGGCAAATAATGACAGTGTAATGAGAAAACTGAGGACAATAGAGATGAACCGTCTCACGGTGGATGAGTTCCGTGAGGCTGATAAGCTGCCGCTGGTGGTGGTGCTTGACGATGTGCGTTCGATGTATAATGTGGGCAGTGTGTTCCGTACAGGCGATGCTTTCCGTATAGAGGCAGTATGGCTGTGCGGCATCAGTGCCACGCCGCCAAGCACCGAAATTCACAAGACAGCTCTCGGGGCGGAGGACAGTGTGGCCTGGAGATACTTCAAGACTGCCACCGAGGCTGTGGCCGAACTTACGGCTGCCGGCTATGAGGTTTATTCCGTTGAGCAGGCCGAAGGCAGCACCATGTTGCACGACTTTACGCCGGAGCCCGGCAAGCGTTATGCCGTGGTGCTCGGCAACGAGGTGAAGGGTGTGCATCAGGAGGTGATAGACATGAGTAACGGTTGCATAGAAATACCGCAATACGGAACGAAACACTCCATGAATGTTTCAGTGACGGCAGGAATTATAATGTATGATTTCTGCGTGGAAATGAGGAAAGTTAAAAGTTAATAATTAAAAATTGAAAAATAAAGGCCGCAAAGGCGTAGAAATATATCTCTGCGTCTTTGCGGCCTTTATTTTTCAATTTTTAATTATTAATTTTCTTCGTAAAATTCTTCCTTGCCTACTCCGCACAGGGGGCATACCCAATCTTCGGGAAGGTCTTCGAAAGATGTTCCGGGTGCCACACCGTTTTCAGGGTCACCGATAGCGGGATCGTAAACGTATCCGCATGTTTCGCAAATGTACTTTTTCATAATGTTTGATTTTTTTAATTAGTAAATAATGAATAGTTATAAATGATATTTATAAGGCCTTGGCGGCCTTTTTCTTATCAAGTACCGACGTTATTTTCTCCACCACTTGTTCCGGCGTGATGTTCCTCATACAGGCGAAGTCGCCGCGCAGACACGGCTTGTTGCCGTAGATGCTGCACGGACGGCAGGGCAGGTCTGCCTGCACGGCCATATCCGGGGTCTGGTTCCATCCCATAAATCCGGCAAAGGGGTGTGTGGCTCCCCAAATGCTTACCACCGGTGTGCCGGTGAGCGACGCGAGGTGCATGTTGGCACTGTCCATTGACACCATCAGGTCGAGATGACTCATGAGTATCAGCTCCTGCTGCATGTTTTCGAGTATGGCACCCACATTGAGACACTGCTTCATTTCAGTGCACCATTGGCCGAAAACATCGTCTTCGCGCTTGCCGCGTCCGAAGAGGAATATGCGTGCCTTGGGATATTTCTCTATTGTCTTCTCAATCACCCGGCGCATGAGTTCAGGCGGATACACCTTTCCCTCATGGGCGGCGAACGGGGCTATGCCTATCCATTGCTCGAAGTTTTTCTTGGGTCCCACGACGGCGGGCAGCAGGTTGAGGTTGCCGCCCTCTTCGGGGAATATAGAGCGGAAGTTTATTTTTACGGGATATCCCAGCTTGGCCAGCACATCGGTGTAGTTTTGGAACGACGTGGGCTGTTGCACCATTTGCTTGTTCTCTGGTGCCACGAGCCGTTTTTTGCCTTTACGGTGTTTGTCGATATGTGCTACGTTGTATTGTCCGATGAAGAATCTCATGCGCAGGTAGTCTGACCGCAACACATTGTGGAAATCGGCCACGGCGGTGAAGTTTTTTGCCGTCAGGCGTCTGTAGAGTCTGTTCAGGCCTTTCACTCCGTGATACTCGTTCTTCAAGTCGGCTTCCATGAAGCTGACATTGGGGGCAAGATCTTCAAAGAATGCCCGGGCATATTCGCGGCTCAGTACAGTGATTCTCACATGAGGATAGGTCATGGCGAGCGAATAGACCACCGGCACCGTCATGGCGACATCGCCAAGTGCCGAGAATCGTATTATCAGAATATGCTCTTTCTTCATTTTTTATTTCTTGTTGTAGAGTACGGGATTGGTGGCCGGGTCGTTGTACATTTTCATCTGTTTGTACACTTTCATATATTTGTGTCCGGTCTCAATGTCCTCCAGCAGTTGGTCGATTGCGAGTGAAAGGTCTTTCTGCTGTTCCAGCAGTACCTGCAACTTCGCCTCACACTTGTTTCTGTGCTCTTCTGATGCGTCGGTGCGGTTGACCTGTTCCTGCATGTGGTATATCTTCAGTGCCAGAATGGACAGACGGTCGACGGCCCATGCCGGACTCTCGGTGTTCAGCCGTGCTTCGGGCAGTGGCTTCACGTTGCTGTACTGCTGTCTGAACCAGCTGTCTATCTCCTCGACAAGGTCTGTGCGGTCCTGGTTGCTGCGGTCAATGCGGCGTTTCAGCGACAGTGCCTCATCGGGATTGATGTGCGGGTCGCGTATTATATCCTCAAAGTGCCATTGCACGGTATCTATCCAGCACTTGGTGTAGAGATGATAATCTATCGAATCCCTGTCGTAAGGATTATGGATAGGTGTGTCCACATTGTCTGTCAGGTGATAGTCCCTTATTGCCTGATTGAAAATGTTGTTAGAATGTTCTGTAAATGACATTTTTCTTTGTTGTGTTATGTTTTCTGTCTGCAAATCTAAGTAAACTTTTTCAATTATCCAACGAAATTATCAGAATTTCATATCATTAATAATCTTTTTATAATTGATTTTGTGTACTTTTGCCCGTGCAATGAAGATAGTTATAGACGATAAGATTCCTTATATCCGTGAGGCTGTGGCATTTGTCACGGATAATGCCGTGTATATGGACGGCAGTAAGATAACGGCTGCCGACGTGCGTGATGCCGATGCGCTGATAGTGAGAACACGTACACGGTGCGACGAACGGCTGCTCGGCGGCAGCAGTGTGCGCTTTGTGGGAACGGCCACCATAGGGTATGACCATCTTGATACGGCATGGCTTGACAGCGTGGGCATACGCTGGACCAACTGTCCCGGCTGCAATGCGGCTTCGGTGGCTCAGTATCTGCGTTCGGTATTACTCTTGCTTGCCCGCGACTACGGTGTAAGTCTGTCTGGCACGACGTTGGGCATAGTGGGTTGCGGCCATGTGGGGTCGCTCGTGCGTGATGCCGCCCTTTCGCTGGGCATGCGTGTGCTCATCTGCGACCCGCCCGTGGGGGCTCCCGGATATGTGCCGCTGGACGCGATAGAGCGCGAAGCCGATATAATAACGTTTCATGTGCCGCTTGTTCGCGGTGGCGACAACCCGACCTGGCATCTTGCCGACGAGGCGTTCTTTTCGCGTTTGGCACGCCGCCCGTTCGTGATAAACACGAGTCGCGGCGCCGTTGTTGACAATGTGGCTCTGCTGCGGGCTCTTGACGATGGGAGGGTGCGTCAGGCCGTAGTTGACACGTGGGAGCATGAGCCGGAAATAAACAGAGACCTGCTTGAAAGGGTTTATATAGGTACGCCGCACATTGCGGGTTATTCGGCCGACGGCAAAGCCAATGCCCAGCAGCAAAACCGCGGCCAGAATCAGGCCGA
>NZ_URNN01000071.1 GCF_900549175.1 uncultured Prevotella sp.
CTTTATGAAAAACGAGCGTTACTTCAGATATGTTGTGGCGGTGTCGGCCGGAGCGTGCAACGGCATGTCTTACATCAGCCGCCAGCCACGCCGTGCGCGCATATCCAACATCGACATGCTTGTCAAGTACGACTACCTTGGTGTGCGCAGGCTTGTCACGCACGGGTGCATCTACGACCCCGAGCTGCTCTACGAACGTTTCCCCAACGAGATAGTGCCGTTCGATTACGATACTTATTTTGGCAATGCGTCGACGTTTGAGATGGTCACCACCAACTGTCTTACCGGACGTGCCGAGTATCTCTCGGAGCTGTCCGACCGCAGGCGTGCCATAGACATCGCCCATGCGAGCAGCAGTCTGCCCTATGTATGCAAGATGATATACGTTGACGGCGTGCCGATGCTCGACGGCGGGATTGTGGACAGCATACCCGTTGCCAGAGCCATGGAGCGCGGTCACAGGTTTAATGTGGTGGTGTGCACCCGCAACCGCGGTTACCGCAGCACGGACCGCGACCGCAAGATACCCCGTTTCATCTACCGCAGCTATCCCCGTCTGCGGGTGGCCCTGAGCCGCCGCATAGCCGCATACAACGAGCAGCTGGCGCTTGTGGAGCGCCTTGAAGACGAGGGCCGCATCGTCTGCATACGTCCGCAGCGCCCCATGGATGTGGAGCGTATGACGAAAGATGCCAACAAGCTGGAGGCTCTGTATGAGGAGGGCTTCCGTCTGGGGTGCGAGTTCTGTGAAAAATACGGTTGAAGCACGTTTTTCATCGTGTTGCAAAATGGCGCTTTTGCCTTTCAAAAGTGGCACTTTCGGAAGGCAAAACGGCCGCTTTCGCGTTGCAAAACGGGCACTTTCGTAACGCCAAAACGGCCACTTTTGAAAGGTGCAAGTCTTTTTTTGTGGAACACGGAGACACGTAGGCACAGAGATTTTTTCAACGCAAAGCCGATTTTTTAAACTTTGCGCCTCTGCGTCTTTGCGTTTAAAAGTTTATTCCCTTATGAATGAGAGGCCCGGTGGGCTTTGTGCGCGGGATATAAAAATAAGGATGAAAACCTCACGGCCTTCATCCTCTCAATAAAAATTATGAAATTATTTTTTCTTGTAAATCGTAGCGGAAAGTGAGGGATTCAAACCCCCGATACCCGAAGAGGGTATACCGGATTTCGAGTCCAGCGCATTCGGTCACTCTGCCAACTTTCCTCTTTTGCGATGCAAAGGTAAACAATATTTTTCAGACCGCAAAATAATTGGGTTAAAAATAATGTATATTTTTGTCGTTTCCCGCTTTTTTTCTTCTTATTGCTGGTGATAGCGGACATGACGGCGGTACGGAAGTGGTGCCTCCGCCGTTTACCGTTGCCGCCGTTTACGAATCCTTGAAAGACAGTTTGGCAAGCTTGTTCCGCAGGGTCTCCGCTTCCGACTTGCGTATGCTCATCCTGATCTCGCACGTGTTGTCGAATGTCTGGCCGGTGATTCGTGGCGACATCTCCTTTATTATCTTCATCACATCGTTCATCATGACGTAGTGGAAACTGTAGGTTACCTCCTCTTCCACGAGTTGTGACACAATCTCGGAGTTGCCGATGGCCTCGGCTGCAGCCGTCCTGTATGCCACGATGAGGCCCCCCGTACCCAGATTGACGCCTCCGTAGTATCTTACTACAACAACAAGTATGTCGGTCAGCCCGGTGCTGTTTATCTGTCCGAGTATGGGTTTGCCCGCCGTGCTGCCCGGTTCTCCGTCGTCGTTGGCCCTGAAGTTTGTCCTTTCGTGCCCGAGCATGTAGGCGTAGCAGACGTGGCGCGCGTCGTAATACTTCTTTCGGTATGCCTCCAGTATCTTTGTTATTTCCTCAACCGAGGTCACATGATGGGAAAAGGCGAGAAACTTACTCCTTTTCTCGGTGTAATATCCCTCGCCAATTCTGTCTGTTATTGTCTTGAATTCGTCTGTCACTGTCTATGATATGGGTTTTTGAAACAACGTGATGGCGCCTTTCCCTTTACACCAGCTTGTGTATGATAAGGCCCGAACGCAGTTTCGGCTCAAACCATGTGGCCTTGGGCGGCATGATTTTTCCGCTGTCGGCTATGTCCATTATCTGCTGCATCGAAACCGGATACAGGGCCAGGGCCATGCGCATCTCCCCGCTGTCAACGCGGCGTTTCAGCTCGCCCAGTCCGCGCAGTCCGCCCACGAAGTCGATACGCTTGTCGCTGCGCAGGTCTTTTATGCCGAGAACTTCGTCGAGTATCAGGCGGCTCGATATGTCAACGTCGAGACATCCGATGGGGTCGGTCTCGTCGAAGGTGCCGTTCTTGGCTGTCAGGCAGTACCAGCGGCCGTCGATGTACAGTGAGAACTCGTGCTTCCGTGCCGGCTTGTACGTCTCCGTGCCCTTGTCCTCTATGGTGAAGTTCTTCTTGAGTGCCTCGAAGAATTGTTCCGGTGTCATGCCGTTGAGGTCCTTCACCACGCGGTTGTAGTCGAGAATGGTGAGCTGTGAGGCCTGGAAGCATACGGCCATGAAGTAGTTGTACTCTTCCGTACCCGTATGGTTGGGGTTCAGCCTGGCCTTTTCCGCACCTACGAGTGCCGCTGCGGCAGAACGGTGGTGGCCGTCGGCGATGTACAGATACGGTATCTTGGCAAACTCATCGGTCACTGTCTTTATGTCTTCGTCATTGCCTATCACCCACAGGCGGTGGCGGAAACCGTCGATTGGGGCGATGAAGTCGTATTCCGGGGCGGTGGCGGTGTACCGCGTTATGAGCTTGTCGAGTGCCTCGTTGTCGGGGTAGGCGAAGAACACGGGCTCGATGTTGGCGTTGTTCACGCGCACATGCTTCATGCGGTCCTCCTCCTTGTCGCGCCGTGTAAGCTCGTGCTTCTTTATCACTCCGTTGAGGTAGTCGTCGACGTATGCCCCGACCACAAGGCCGTACTGCGTCTTGTCGCCCATGGTCTGGGCGTATATGTAGTACTGCTCCTTGTCGTCCTGCTTCAGCCATCCGCGGTCCTGGAACTTCCGGAAGTTCTCGGCGGCCTTCTCATACACGCGCGGGTCGTATTCGCTCACTTCCGGTGCGAAGTCTATCTCCGGCTTTATGATATGGTAGAGACTCATCTCGTTGTCGCCGGCCTCCTGTCGGGCCTCGTCAGAATCGAGCACGTCGTATGGGCGCGACTCAATCTTTTCTACGAGCTCCTTGGGCGGGCGTATGCCTCTGAATGGTTTTACTGTTGCCATGGAATATTCTTTTGAAATAATGATATGTGTACGGTGCGTGTCAGCTTACTTGTTCACCTGAAACTTTGTGTCGCCCGTTGCGAAGAAGGAGTTTATCTGTCTTGCGGCGGCAATGCCGGCGTTGGTGTTTGCCTCGGCTGTCTGTGCGCCCATCTTCTTCGGTGTGCTGAAGTAGCGTCCCTCGAATTTTGCGAACTCGGCGTCGGCATCCGGTTTGATGTCCGTCAGGAACTTGAGGTCGGTGCGCTCGGCCATCAGCTTGAGCAGTTCCGGCTCGTTGATTATCTCCTTGCGCGCCGTGTTCACGAGTATGGCGTTCTTCTTCATCCTGCCTGCCAGCGCATAGTTTATGCTCTCCTTCGTTTCGGGTGTGGCGGGGATGTGCAGCGACACCACATCGCATGTGGCGAAGAGTTCTTCCTGACTGTCTGCGGCCTTCACTCCGGCGCTCTCGATGGCCTCCTTCGGGCAGTATGCGTCGTAGGCGTACACCTCCATGCCGAATCCTTGGGCTATGCGTGCCACGTTGCGGCCCACGTTGCCGAAGGCGAGTATGCCCAGTTTCTTGCCCTTGAGCTCGGTGCCCGACTTGCCGTTGTAGAACCCGCGCACGCCGAACACCAGCATGCCGAACACCAGTTCGGCCACGGCGTTGGCGTTCTGTCCGGGTGTGTTCTCCACCACTACGCCCTTCTCCTTGGCGTATGCCGTGTCGATAGAGTCGTAACCGGCACCGGCGCGCACCACAATCTTCAGCTTGCCGGCGGCGTCGAGCACGTCGGGTGTTACCTTGTCCGAACGCACAATCATGGCGTCGGCGTCCTTCACGGCCTCTACCAGCTGCGCCTTTTCAGTATATTTCTCGAGCAGCACCACCTCGTGGCCTGCGGCTTCTATCTCTGCCTTGATGCCATTCACGGCTGCTGCTGCGAATGGTTTTTCCGTTGCTACCAATACTTTCATAATGTTCAATGTTGTAATTGTTGTTGTTTGTCAGTTGATAAAAAGCAATAAGGTGCATCAGAAACAATCCGCCGGATATGTGGAATCCTGTTTTCTGATGCACCTTGTATGTTGTGGTCTTTAGTGTTGGGCCTCAAATTCCTTCATGCACTGCACGAGAGCGTTGACGCCTTCGATGGTCTGGGCATTGTAGCAGCTTGCGCGGAAGCCTCCCACGCTTCTGTGTCCCTTTATGCCAACCATGCCTTTCGATGTGGCGTATTCGAAGAACGGCTTCTCCAGCTCGGCGTATTCGTCGTTCATCACGAAGCAGATGTTCATCACCGAGCGGTCCTCTTCCTTCACCGTGCCGCGGAAAAGCTTGTTGCGGTCAATCTCGCCGTACAGTATGTCGGCGCGTTGGTTGGCCAGCTTGTCCATTGCTTCCACGCCACCGTTTGCCTTGATCCAGCGCAGTGTCTCCAGTGCCGAGTAGATGGGCACCACCGGCGGGGTATTGAACATCGAGCCTTTCTCCACGTGTGTGCGGTAGTCGAGCATGGTGGGTATCTGGCGCGGAGCCTTGCCCAGCTTGTCGTTCTTCAGTATGATGAGTGTCACACCGGCCATGGCCAGATTCTTCTGTGCGCCGGCGTAGATGCAGTCGTACTTGCTCACGTCGACGGGACGGCTGAATATGTCTGAGCTCATGTCGCCTATCAGCGGTACATTCACGTCAAGTTCCTTGCGTATTTCCGTTCCGTAGATGGTGTTGTTGGTCGTTATGTGCAGATAGTCGGCGTCATCGGGGCATGTCCATCCTTTGGGAATGAATGTGTAGTTGGCGTCTGCCGAAGAAGCCACTTCCACCACTTCTCCGAACAGCTTGGCTTCCTTCATGGCCTTCTTGGCCCATGTGCCTGTGTTGAGGTAGGCGGCCTTGTTTATAAGGAAGTTGTATGGCACCATACAGAATTCGAGTGATGCGCCTCCACCGAGGAAGATTACCGAATATCCCTCCGGTATCTGGAGGAGTTCCTTGATGAGTGATTCCGCCTCATCAAGTACCGGTTGAAAGTCTTTGGCCCTATGGCTTATCTCCATGAGTGACAGGCCTGACCCGTTGAAGTCTAAACACTGCTTGACGGTATTCTCAATCACTTCGCGCGGAAGCATTGACGGACCTGCATTAAAGTTGTACTTCTTCATTTGATTGTCATTTAAGAATGTTTGTAATAACAGATTGCGAAATTACGTTTTTTATTCCATTTGGCAAAATTTTTTTGCAGAAATGTGGCAATATGGCTGTGTTTTTGTCATTATGATGTATAATGTATATCGAATGGCCGTTTCTTGTTCCGCGTGGAAGTGGAGTATGCCGGTCAAGTGTTCCGCTTGTTTCATACGTATTTTATATATGGATGTGGTGTTCTTCTGGGAGTGCCGTCTTTCCCATTCAGACAAATTTTATATATAATGTAATATAAGCGCACATATAAAACAGTCTTTGAAATATTATGATTATCTTTGCATAAGATAACTTTTAACCTACAAACGAAGTGATTATGAGGAATTTGTTTTTGATGGCATTGCTTTTGATGATGCCTTTGGGTGTGTCTTCCGATACGCGCAAGCAGTTGTTCAACGACGGATGGAGCTTTATGCTTGCCGACATACCCGAAGCCAAGGCCCCCGATTTCGACAGCCGCGGATGGCAGAAAGTCACCCTGCCGCACGACTGGAGCATACGCGAACGGTTCGACAGAAACGCTCCCGCAGGCAACGACGGCGGCTATCTGCCCGCCGGAACGGGATGGTACCGCAAGGCGTTCACCCTTCCCGCAGCGCCGGCGGGCCGTAAGATGCAGCTGTATTTTGAGGGCGTGTACATGAATTCGGAAGTATTTGTCAACGGGCACCTGGCCGGAGGGCATCCCTACGGCTATTCGTCGTTCTTTGTAGACGTGACGCCTTATGTCACGAAAGGCAGGAACGTTGTGGCCGTACGCGTGGACAACTCGCAGCAGAAGAACTGCCGCTGGTACAGCGGTTCGGGCATCTACCGCAATGTATGGCTGGTGGAGACGGGGCTGACGCGCATTGACAATTACGGCGTACACATTGTCACGCCCGACCTCAACACGGTCGTGGTGTCCACAACCGTGGTCAGCGACAGGGAGGTGGCGGCTCCGCTCGAGGTTACAGTGGAGGTGGCGGGAGTCACCGTCAGCGGGCGTTGCAGCGTGAAAGCCGGCGGTGAGCCCGTCACGGTGAGCCAGACCCTGCGTCAGCCCGATGCCAAGCCGTGGTCGCCCTCGTCGCCCAATCTCTATACGGCCCGCATCACCGTGCGGGAAGACGGCCGCACCATTGACGAGGTGGAGGAGACATTCGGTTTCCGCACGGTGGCCTGGTCGGCCGACAGGGGATTCCTGCTCAACGGCGAGCCGCTCCTGCTCAACGGCGGATGCGTGCACCACGACAACGGAATACTTGGTGCCGCGGCTTTCGACCGTGCCGAACACTATCGTGTGGAACAGCTGAAGAAGGCCGGTTTCAATGCCCTGCGCACATCCCACAACATACCTTCGGAGACCTTCCTGCGTGCCTGCGACGAGGTGGGCATGCTCGTCATCGACGAGGCTTTCGACGGATGGCATGACAAGAAGAACGATTACGACTACCACACGCTCTTCGACCGCTGGTGGCAGGCAGACGTCTCGTCGATGGTGCTGCGCGACCGCAACCACCCGAGCGTCTTCTGCTGGAGCATAGGCAACGAGGTGATAGAGCGCAAGAAGATAGAGGTGGTGACCACGGCGCACAAGCTCGCCGGCCTCTGCCGCCGTCTCGACCCCACGCGGCCCGTCACCTCGGCGCTTGCTGCGTGGGACAAGGACTGGGAGATTTACGACCCGCTGGCCGCCGAGCACGATATAACGGGCTACAACTACATGATACACAAGTCGGAGGGCGACCACGAGCGTGTGCCCTCACGGGTGATGATGCAGACGGAGTCGTACCCCAACGACGCCTGGAAGAACTACCGCAAGGCTAAAGACAACACATATATAATAGGCGACTTCGTGTGGACGGCCATGGACTACATAGGCGAGTCGGGCATAGGCCGCTGGTACTACAAGGGCGACGTTGAGGGCGAACACTACCACCGCCCCCTTTATCCGTGGCACGCCTCCTACTGCGGCGACATCGACCTGACGGGTTTGCGCAAGCCCATAAGCCACTATCGCTCCATGCTCTGGAACGAAGACGGCGAACATCTCTTCATCGCCGTGAAGGAACCCGACGGCTACCACGGACAGATTAAGACCACACAGTGGGGCACGTGGCCAACGTTCGAGAGCTGGAACTGGCCCGGACACGAAGGCCGCAGCATCGATGTCGAGGTGTATTCGCATTATCCCAAGGTGCGGCTCTGTCTCAACGACCGCCTCATAGGCGAGGCAGAGGTGAGGGAGATGAAGGCCGTGTTTGCCGTTCCATACGCTCCCGGAGTGCTCAGGGCCGAGGGTGTGGACGGCGGAACCGTGCGTGAGACGGCCACTCTGGCCACTGCCGGCGAGCCTTCAGCCCTGCGTCTTACGCCCGACCGCAGCCGTATCAAGGCCGACGGGCAGGACCTCTCGTTTGTCGTTATAGAGCTGGTGGATGCCGAAGGGCGCACGGTGCCCACGGCCGATGACAGTCTTGCGATAAGCGTGGGCGGTGCCGTTGTGCTGCAAACCCTAGGCAACGCCGACATAAAGGACGAAGACCCTTACTTCGACAACACCCACCGCGCATGGCATGGCCGTGCCCTTGCCGTGGTGCGCAGCAACGGGCGGCGTGGCAAGTCGGCCGTCACCGTCACAGCCACAGGCCGTGACGGGCGCAGATTTAGTAAAACAATAAAACTTACGGCAGAATGAAACGGACGGCTGTTTCCCTTTTTGCGGCCTTGTGTGTTTCGGCCGTTTGCAGTGCCAGGACGGTTGTAGGCCGTCTTGTGGTGGAACATGAGCGTGAGCCTATGGGCATTTCCGCCCCGCAGCCGCGCTTCTCCTGGCAGATGTCATCCGACGGATACAACATCCGCCAGAAGGCCTACCGCATCGTTGTCAGCGACGAGGCGGGTGCCGTGGCGTGGGACTCGGGACGCGTGCCGTCCGACATGTCGGTGGACATCGTTTACGGCGGCAGGCCCCTGAAGCCCGAAACGCGCTACGTCTGGACCGTCACCGTGTGGGATTCGCGTGGCGGCAGGCCGGCGTCATCGTCGTCATGGTTTGAGACGGCCGTCTCCGATTGGGGTGGCGCACGGTGGATAGGCGGTGGCGGCATACCCTTCTACAGTCAGTACCTGCCCGTCTTCCGCATCGGCTTTTCCGTTTGCGTGTCGGGTGGAAAGGATGCCCGGGCGGGCTTTCTCTACGGAGCCAACGACATGCGCCTGACTGACGCCAACCGTAACATACTCGGCATGGCGGCTCCGAAGGATTCTTCATACATCGAGGTGCAGCTCGCCGCCGACAGCCTGCGGCTCTACCGTGCGGGCTACCGTCCGGCCGACAGTGCCGTGCGCCCGCTGAAGGCGTTTGCAATGCCGGCGGGGTTCGACATCAACGCTGTCCACGACGTGCTCATATCCTCCTCCGCCGGCCATACCAGCATCAGCATCGACGGGTGTGAGGCAGGCCGTCTGGGCATCAACCCCATGGGCAACGGCGGCGACTACATAGCCTTCCCCGTGGTGGGCGATGTGGGCTACCGTCTGCCGCAGGGCTGCGAGGCCACCTTCCGCAATGTACGTATAGAGAACTACCGCAGTCCCAACAACACGCTCTGCGAGATGGACTTCGGCACGGTGAGGGGCATGCGCCTCATGACACCGCCCGAGACAGGCGCGCTCATGCTGCGCCGCGACTTCACGGTGAGGGGCGGCGTGCGCAAGGCCCGCCTTTATGTCACCGCCCGTGGCATATACGATTTCAGCCTGAACGGCAGGCGAGTGGGCGACGGTTTCTTCAATCCCGGACTGACACAGTACAACAAGACCCACTTCTACCAGACTTACGACGTCACGTCACTGCTCTCCGAAGGTGCCAACGCCGCCGGAGCCGTGCTTAACGAAGGATGGTGGAGTGGGGGATTCTCCTTCGACCCCGCCTGCTGGAACTGGTTCGGCGACCGCCAGTCGCTCATGGCCTGCCTGCGTATATGGTATGCCGACGGCAGCACGCAGACCGTTGTCACGTCGCCTGGAGAGTGGCGGGCCACCAACGGCGGGCCTACACGCAGCGGCAGCCTGTTCCAGGGCGAGGTGTACGACGCGCGCCTGCACGACGGTGGATGGGACTGCGCCGGCTATGACGCCGTCCGTTGGGAGCCCGCCACGGAGGTTGCGCTCGAGGGCGTTGTCAGCGACAGGGCCGTGGGCGACTGGCCTCTTGCCTCCGACTACTCCCGCTGGGAGCTTGTGCCGCAGCAGGGCGGCGGGGTGAAATGCTTCGAAGAGCTCGCCGCCAAGACCGTGACGGAGCCGCGCCCCGGTGTCTTTGTCTACGACATGGGGCAGAACTTTGCCGGCGTGCCGCGCGTCACGTTCCGCGGTTTGCGCCGCGGGCAGAAGGTTGTCATGCGCTACGCCGAGGTGCTCTATCCCGATCTGCCCGCCTATGCCGGCAATACGGGCATGCCCATGCTCGAGAACATACGCGCCGCCATGGCGCAGGACATATACACGGCCAAGGGTGACAGCGTGGAGGAATACGTGCCGCGTTCCACCTACCACGGTTTCCGCTACATCGAGATAACGGGCACCGGCCGGCCGCTGCCGCCTGACGATGTGCACGCCATGGTGCTCAGCTCGGTCGACGGCTTCACTGCCGGCTATAGCTCTTCCGACACACAGCTCAACCGTCTCGTCACCAATGTGCGCTACTCCACGCTCAGCAACGTGTTCTCCGTGCCCACCGACTGTCCCCAGCGCAACGAGCGCATGGGGTGGAGCGGCGATGTGTCGGTGTTCGTTCCGGCCATGTCGTTCCTCTGGGATGCCGACAGGTTCGTAGGCCGCCATGTCCGTGCACTGCGCGACACGCAGGAGCCCGACGGCGCTTTCCCTCCCATAGCTCCGGCAGGCGGCGGTTTCGGCGGTCCGTTGTGGCAGAGTGCGGGCATCGTCCTGCCGTGGAACAACTACGTGCGTTACGGCGACACGCAGACCATGCGCGAACATTATCCCGCCATGAAGCGTTATATTGATATGGTGGTGGAGAACTACATAGACAAGACCGACGGCCACTTCCGCGGCAGCGCGACATGGAAGGACCTCGGCGACTGGCTCGGACCTCAGAACCGCCGTAACGACAACACGCTGCTTTTCGACAGCTATCTTGTCTACGAACTGGAACTGATGGAGAAGATGGCCGCCGTGCTCGGCCACGACGGCGATGCGCGCCGCTATGCGGAGCTGCGGGATGCACGCCGCAAGTTCATCAACGCCAACTATCTCGACCCCGCCACGTCGCGCACCGTCGGCGCAGGCGGTGCGGGCAAGCGCGTGTCTACATGGACGGGATATGTAGGCCCCGTGGAGCGCGGCAGTCTGATAGACACCCACACGTCGTATGCCGTGCCCCTGGCGGTGGGCGTTGTAGACAGCGTGCGCCGTCAGGCCGTTGCCGACAATCTCGCCCGTCTTGTCACATCACCGTCGCATGACGACGGCGGCAGGGAGTACGCCCCGTATTCGCTCATGACCGGATTCATAGGCACGCCGTGGATATGTTACGCCCTTTCCGACAACGGCCATGCCGCCGAGGCCTACCGCCTGCTCATGCACACGGACTATCCCTCGTGGCTCTATCCCGTTACGCAGGGTGCCACGACGATATGGGAGCGGCTCAACTCGTTCACGCACAAGGACGGTTTCGGGCGCAACAACAGCATGAACTCGTTCAACCATTACGCCTTCGGATGTGTGTTCGACTGGATGATGCAGCGTTCTGCCGGCATCTCCCCCGACGAGAAGAGCCCCGCTTTCAAGCACTTCTTCCTGCGGCCTCTCGCCGACACCACGGGCAGCCTCACGTCGGTCTCGGCCCATTACGACTCGATGTACGGACGCATCGAGAGCGGCTGGCGCATTGAGGCGGACGGGCGCACTGTCTACACGTTCACCGTTCCGGCCAACACCACGGCCACGCTTACGCTCCCCGTTCCCGCCGGTGGCCGGATAAAGGGCGGCAGGCGCGTGTTGTCCCGCCGGCTGTCAGACGGTATGGCTGTGTATGAGCTTGGTTCGGGGAAGTATGTGTTTGAAATTCTTTTAAGGAGTTAAAGGAGTTACCGCTCCCTGCGGTCGCTCAGGAGTTAAAGCCAATAGCGGCATAAAGGATTCTTCAGATACCACACACGGTAGGAACATACGAAACGAAGATAATATCGAAATACGTTTCATGCACACTGTAGGGACATATTCTTGTATTTGTCCGCCAAATAATTGTTGAATATCAACATATTTAAACGGACAAATACAAGAATATGTCCCTACAGTGTGCATGAAATCCATGTTCATGATGTCGGTAAAGGAAGTATTGTACCACCCTTTATGCCGGTATTGGCTTTAACTCCTGAGCGACCGCAGGGAGCGGTAACTCCTTTAACTCCTTTAACTCCTTAAAAAAATTACTTCTCCGCGAAGGTGTTGAACGAGTGCGGGCGTAGCGTCACGTTGAGGTACTTGCCGTGCAGGCCGACGGTGAGCGGATGGCTGTCGTCGGTGAAGTTGCCCGCAATGACGATGTGCTTGCCTTTCGGCGTGCGGAACACGATGGCGGGATGCTGCCTGTCGCTCTTGGCGTAAGCCACCATGGTGCTGCCCGGTTCGACCATGTTAGAGAAGTGCTTCACCGCATAGAACTCCGGCGTGTAGCGCAGGCGGCGCGTCTTGCTGTCCACCTGTATCAGGGCGTTCTGCCGCCATCCCCACGGGCTTTCGCCGTTGTCGGTCAGGATGAAGTTCCAGATGAAATACTCGTCGCAGCCCTTGCCTATGTAGTCGGCAAGGAGGAAGAACGTGTGTTCGCCCGCGGCCCAGTTCATGCTGCCGTTGCCGCACTCGCTTTCAGACGATATGAGGTGCATGTCGGGATACTTGCCGCGTATGGCCTCCAGGTTCTCGCGGCCCTCCCACTGGAATCCCGCTCCGTCCACCACCTCTTTCACTCCGCCGATTATTTTCTCAACATAGTCGAGGCGGTTGGTGTTGAACGTTCCTATGTACAGTCTGACGTCGGGATGTGCCTTGCGCAGTGCCGGGGCGAGGTAGTCGCGGTTGAAGCGTATGGTGCCGTCGGCCGTCCACGGGCATCCCGGGTAGGGCGTGTAGCTGTATGCCTCGTTCTGGTACATCACCATGTCGATGGGTATGTTCTGTTCGCCGTAGAGGGTGATGAAGCGGCAGAACATGTCGGCATAGCTCTTGAGGTAGCGCTCGTCCTGTATCATGTAGCTTTGTGCGGCGAGCTGTCGCGGGAACTTGCCCTGCTGCTGCCCCGCCATCTTCACCTCGTCTTCGTCAATCTGTCCCACGGTGCCGAAGAGCAGGTAGTCCTTGCGCGGGTCCTGTGTGTTGAACTTGCTGCTCACCACGCAGTATTCCTGGTTTATCTTCATCCATGCCGGCGGGCTCCATGGCGACACCCAGAAGGTCATGTCGGGGTTGTAGCGCTGCGCCGCCCTTATGAGCGGTATGATGCCGCGCTTGTCGCGTTCGATGTTGAAGTGGCGCAGTTGGAAGTCGCCGGCCACATCGTCGCAGCTGTACCATGAGCGGCTGTAGTCGTTGGCGTTCATCGAGAGGCGTCCGCGTGTGAACTTCAGGTCGCCGTCGGGTGCGAAGATGCGGCTCATCACCTCCTCCTGTTCCTTTCGGGTGAGCAGGTTGAGGGCGTCCCAGTCGAGTTCGTTGAAGCATGTTCCCCATGCGCGGAATGTGTGTCCGCCGTTGCCTTGTCCATTGTCTGCCGCAACTGTCAGGGCTGGTGTGGCCGTTGCCTTGCCCTGTGCCGTCACCTTCGACATCTTCCAGAAGTCGTTGTCCGTACTCGTGTAGGCCGTGAAAGTCTGTGCCCCGGCATTTGCCGCCGCCATCAGCAGCAGCGAAGTCAGTAGTTTTCTGCTATTCATATAATGTTGTTTTGGTTATGTATTCTTTGGCGGGTCATACATCATACAGATGCCCCATACATTATATATTACGTACCGGCACAGGACGTCACTTGCCATGATATGAAAAATGTGCAGCCTCCGTCACTTCTTCCATCCGGTGATGCGGCCTATGGCGGGGGCAATCTCGATGTTGTCTATGCGGCCCTGAAACACCTCCGTACCCGGACCGATGGCATATATGGGCACATAGCCGTTGCTGTGTCCGCCGCTTGCCCAGCTTATCATGGCAGCCTCCGACATTATCCGGCATGCCGTCTCGCCCAGGTCGTTTATGCGCTCATTCACCTTGCCGCCGGCTTTTACGGCCTCCTCGATGGCCGCGAAGCGCTTCTTGAGCCGTTCGGTCTGCTTGTCTGTAAGGGTTATTCCGTCGCCGAATCCGAACTGCGCCTTCAGCTCCCTCTCCACGAGAGCCCAGTTGAAGCGCTTGGGCGCTTTCTTGTACAGGTCGTTGAGATGGCGCTGCAACTCGGGCTTCGACATCTTCTGGAAGCGCAGCACGTCGGTGTGCAGCTCGTACGGGCCGGTGCCCATCACGAGTCCGCCCGTCTCGTGGTCGGCGGAGATGATGATGGCGGTCTCGTCGGGATGCTGCGAGTAGAACTCGTAGGCCACCTTTACGGCCCTGTCGAGGTCGAGCACCTCGTTGATGACGGTGCCTATGTCGTTGCGGTGGCAGGCATAGTCTATCATGCCGCCCTCCACCATGAGGAAGAATCCGTCTTTCTGCTGCTTGCTCAGGAAACTGATGCCGGCGCGCGTTATCTCCTCGAGCGTCAGGTCGCCCTTCTTGCGGTCGATGGCGTAGGGAATCTGGTCGTGGTTCTGCTTCGCGTTGGCCTCGTCGCCCTGCAGCAGGATCATCTTCCCGGCCGTGCGGGCTTTCTTCATATAGTCCCTGTAACCCTTGGCTATGGTGTAGCCGGCCTTTTCGGCCTGTTCGTACAGGCTGCCCTCGCCGGGCTTCTCGTTGGGCTTGTGGAAGTCGGCTCCGCCGAAGAAGTCGTATCCCGAAGCCACGAGCTGTTTGCCTATCTCATAGTACATGTGGCGGTCGGGCACGTGTGCGTAGAACGCTGCCGGTGTGGCGTGGTCTATGCCCACGCTCGTGGCCACTCCCACGGCTGCGCCGGCCTCCCTGGCCCATGCCGCCACGCTGTATGCTTCGGTGGCGAGGTCGGTGGTGAGGCCCAGGGCGCCGTTCTTTGTCTTGCTTCCCGTGGCCAGTGCCGTGCCTCCGGCCGCCGAGTCGGTCACGCCGTTGGTGCCCGAATAGGTGTTGACGAGCCCCACCACGGGCAGGCCCGACATGAGTGTCGGCTCGAAGCCGATGCGGCCTTTCAGTGCGGCGAGGTAGGTTTCGGTCACGTTGACCTGGTTTACGCCCATGCCGTCGCCAATGAAGTAGAACACGTACTTCACCCGGTTTTGGGCCATGGTCATGATGCAGAGCGTCACGACCGCTAACAGTGAGAAAAGTCTTTTCTGCATGATGTTGTCTGTTTTTTGTTGTTGTTGAAAATGTCTTCCTTGGTCTTGGCGTGCCCTTATCTCTCCGTGGGCATGCCAGCGGCGGTCCATCCGTTGTATCCGCTGTTCAGTTCCACCACGCGGTAGCCGTTGCGGCTGAGTATGGCGGCCGCCTTCTTGCTGCGCTTCCCGCTGCGGCAATACACGGCGATGGTCTTGTCCTTGGGCAGTTTTGCGGTGGCGGCGTTCTCGAATCCGCCGTCGAGCACGTCGATGTTCCGGGCCCGGGCAATGTGCCCGTCGGCGTATTCTGCCGCCGTGCGCACGTCGAGTGTCACTGTGGCTTGGGCGGTGTCAGATATCAGCCGTGCGAACTCCGCGGCCTCCACGCTCCTGTATTCCGTTGTCTGCGCCGTGCAGCCGGACAGGCTGCACAGCATTGCCAGTATGCTCATTGTCAGTGGTTTCATTGTCATTCGTCTTGCTCCTTCCGTTGTTTCGTTGTCAGCAGCCGCTGCCGTCGATGTTGCACGATACCCCTTCGGCCTCATGGTCTGCAGGGTGGGGTGTCCCGTTGTTTCCCGTTATGCCCGCTTCCTCTGCCGAGAATGTCACGCTGCCGTCTTCAAGCACGAAGCACGGTATGCCCACAGGGCCGCGCCCGCGTATGCCGTCGAAGGCCGGCGATGTGTCCCGCAGTGCCAGAAACTGTTTCAGATTGCGCACGTGTGCGCCAATGTCCGTCACCTCGAAGCGCGGGTCGTTCTCCGTCAGCTTCTTTACCTGTGCGCAGTCGGGGCATGTCTGCATTACAAATACCTTTATCATGTGTTTCTTCTCTTTTTTTGTTGTTTATTCCGTTGGTGTGTGATATGCAAATGGTCCGCCTCATTTCACCGTCATGTGGAAGCATCCCTGTTTCACCTCGTACTTGATGTGGCAGCGGCCCTGTTCGCGGAAGTCGCGCAGCACCTCGCTGAGCACCCATTTCAGCGTGTCGTTGCGCACCGCGCGGCGGGCAGGCCCGTCGGGATCCTCCACCGTTTTGTAGCGGTTGTAGCAGATGTCGAAGGTGGTTCCGTAGAGGTGGCAGCTGTTTTCGGAGGCGTTGCCGTTGTGGTTGCGCAGTCTGGCCACGTCGTCGCGTGTGCGCAGTACGCTCGTCACTATTATTTTGTGCAGCGGTATGCCCTTTATCTGCAGGCTGTCGAAATAGGCCCTGCCGATGTCCTGCAGCAGTACGGCGGCGCGCGGCACGAGATAGGGGATGCTGCTGTTGAGCCTGTCCACGTGGTAGTAGGGGTTGCTGCCCATGTATACGAGCTCCTTCATGCGCTGCTCGGCCTCGGTGCGGTCTTTCACCGGCGTCACGCCGTACCGCCGTGCGTCGGCCATCTGCGCGCTGTTGCTGTCGGGGAAACAGGCCTTGAAAGAGCTTACGCTGTAGATGCGGTTCTTGTGCGGCCGGCCGTCGGCGGCGAAGAAGGCGGTTGCGGGCGTGGCCGGCTGTATGCTGTTTCTGTCTGCTGCGGGGGAGGGGGTGCCGCATGTCATGTCTTTGCCGCATGCCGTGCCCGCTGGCGCCGTGCTGTCGGCCCTGGCTTCCGCCTGTGCCGCGGCGCCGCTTTCCGCCACGCCGGGGAAGGCGCATCTTACGAGAGCCAGAAAGGCCGTGGCGGCGAAGAATCCCTGTGTGTATCTCTTTTTTGTTATTGTCATGTCGTTATAAACCGGATTAAGGAGAATGTGCCGGAAGTTTTACTGCAAAGTTACGAAAAAAAATCTGAATAACCGCAATTGTGCCGGTGGAAAAGGTGGCCGCAGGAGCATTTTTTTTTGTTTGCTTACAATTTGAAACCTCGTCGGGAGGCGGTGTCGTTCCGCTTCCGGGGGATTGTTCTCCGTTTAGTGGAAAATGTTCTCCGGAGGCGGAAAATCGGGACGGAAAATGTGGTTTTTTGTCTCCGTTTTGCCGTTTTTGGTACGAAAAATGCCGTTTTTGGTACAACGAATTTCTCCGGTTTTTCCGCATGAAAATGGCGTTTTTTATTTACATTCCAATGTCCGGAATTGCTGCGGGGTATAGTGGTGAAGCGGAGAATAAGAACAGTTGGAGCAGGAATCGTGTTTACAAAAAACGGCATCCGCCGGAGAAGAAAAACCGGAGAATTTCCGAAAACAGGGTTGCGCAACATTGTTGCAATATGTAAGTAAAAAATATATATATCAATTTGTTATATATATTATAATATAATATATATAACAAATTGATATATAACTGTTGGGACTACCCTCTCCGGCATTGTTGCTGCATACCTGTTTTCGGAAATTCTCCGGTTTTCATGCATTTAAAAACATACCAATCATTCGTACACAACC
>NZ_URNN01000072.1 GCF_900549175.1 uncultured Prevotella sp.
ACGCTCCATGGGCTATGGAGGGACAGAAGCGTTGCACTTCTATCTTGAATCTATAGGCTTCATTGTGAACAGGCGGCTTCGGTGTCGTTATAACAGGCTGTTTCGGTATCGGGCTTTCCTGTTTGGTCTGTTCGGGATGCAGTTTCTCCCAAGTCCGCTCGATACGGGATGCGGTCAGGTTGCGTCCCTTTCCAAGTTCCGAGCCCTTGAACCTAGAACTGCCCTTTTGAAGCACATAGCCGCATGTCACGTCTTTCTTGTCCTTGCGCAGATGCAGTTCGTAGCCTTTGGTGGCAAGTTTCTCCGCATAGCCCTCCCAAGACCATTCATCCAGTTCACGCAAAGCCTCCATGCAGTCCTCGCTGACTTGCGGGATACGGCTTTCATGTATGTGCTGGGCTGTTATCCATCCCCTTTGCCGGGCAACCTGTTCAGCCGCCCGATGTGCGCGGATGTGGATGGCGTGGTCGTTGTTGATGTTCCCGTTCTCGTCAATCCTGCACACAACGGCATGAAGGTGAGGTATGCCGCTGTCGGATTCCCTGTGCAGCCACACGCTGGACTTGCTGCCCGATATGTTGGTCGGCACGGATATGACCTCGCCATCATTGTTCAGATTTTCCTGATTGTCGAAAGCCGCTGCGAAGTCATTCCACAACTGCTGCCAGTCCTCGACCGTGAAATCTTCGGTATGCTCCATTGCCGGGCTTATCTCCAAGCGGATGACGTTGTTCTTGATGTCCGGGCGGTTCATGGTGGCGAACTTCATTTCCGTCCAGATGCCCGAAGCGTCCATGCCCTGCGGCATGAAGTTGTCACAGATGCGTGTTATCTTTTCGGGATGCTTCTTGTTCCTCGATTCGCCCGACACGTACAGCATCGCCCTGATGCCGTGGCTGATGGATTTTGCCTTGGCTATCATACTGCCTCCTCTGTCTCTTCGTCCGTTGTCCCTGCCGGGTAGCTGTTCGCCTTCTGCGCGGACTGCAGGAAATCGGTAACATGGTCTGTCACCCGCGCCACTTTCTCGTACCATTCGAGCATGGTGGGCTGATGGCGGAAAAGGCGCACCTTCTCGTCATCATTCAATCCGTGCAGGGCGTTGGCGAAGTTTACCATGTCCGTCCTGCAAGCCGCAAGCTGCCGCAGACCGTCCACCTCCGTAACTGAAAGCCGCTGTCTCGGTCGGTAATTGAGAGCCCTTGCCCGGATGAAGTCGCTGCGTGTCATGCCGCACTGCCCGGCGGTGCTTTTAATCTGTGAGAGTTCCTGCTCCGTGACCTTGGTGACCACCACCTTGTCACGCCTTATAACGGGCTTTTCCTGCCCGGATTCCTGATTGGAAGTATCTTCTTGTTTCATATAACCGGTGTCCTTGAAATTGTAGTGAAACGGTATCTAAAAAGGGGAAGGTGCGAGCCTGCGAGCAGCTGGGACAACGACCATTCGGGACGTTGCGAGAGCGTCGTGGTAATACCGTCCGAAGGCGGTAATACCTCGGCATATCTCGCAACTCAACGCTATCGCTCCATGCCACTCCTCCCGTCCGTCTGCCACTTCCTGCACGGGACGGATGCCGCTTATCGCCGGATTACGGAACAACAGGAAAGGCGTTCTTTGCCCTGTCATTGTCGGTTCGGCTGTTTCCCCGGCTGTCTTTCGGTTCTTATTCTTCCCTCTGTTCATGGAAAAATGTATTGTCTGTATGGCTGCCGTCCGCTGTTCTCCATCCACGGACGCACGGGAAGGTCATCACGGATGCCACCCTTGAACGGTTGGTGTCGATAAGCCCCATGCCCGTAAGTGCGTCCAGCAGGTTGCGTATGCGTTTCCTGCCCATGTTCCATTGCGCGGAAAGCTGCTCTTCGGAATACTGCGCCTGACCTGCGGAAAGCGTGAGCGGTCTTCTGAATCCCTTGCCCTCTCCGGCTGTAAATGCCATTCTCGCCAGCAGGTCGCCAAACAATATGAAGTTTACTGTTTCCCTGCCGTCATCATCCGTCGTTGTCCCGCACAGCCATTGCAATGCCTTCTGAGAAAAAGCGAATGACAGTGATGCGATACCTGCCGGGTACATGAATCTGTATGTTTCCTTGTCCATAAAACTTTGTCTTTATAAGTGTGATATTTTTGCTTTTGGAAAAGCATGAAACCGTGCAGGAACCGGTATGGAAATACCAATTTATCTTTTTGTTGTACCCTGCACGGCTTCATTTTCCCATAATCGTGTGTCAGATGAAAAAGGGCAACGGCTACTCGTGCGATACTCTAAATTGTTCCAATCTTGAAAGAAGGGAAGAAAAAAGAGGTTGTATGAACGCTGGTCAAATGCCTTTCTATCTTTTGCATACGGTTACTTGCCAGCTCCGTTGTTTCCGGTGTTTGCCTGTGTCGGTTGTACGGATGCCGGACGCTTGTCAAGGCTTGACACGGCACGGTTGATGTCCTCCGCGTTTACCGCGATGGAAAGCAATGCCCTGTTTACCGTCACCAGTTGCTGCTTGTCGCAGAACTCCGACACACGTTCCAGTAAACCGAATGCACGGTTCAGCCGATGTCCCTGTACGTTGTCTGCCGTCAGGCGGTCGTTGTCCGTACTGCTGTTGAGATAGCGGTTGAGCGCAAGGCGGTCATCCGCTGAAATATTGTCTGCCGACACCTTGCCGTCGGCGATGGCGATGCTCACGCGCAAGGCGTCCGCCTCGTAGATGCCTACGCTCTCCAAGAACGCGCGGATGATTTGTGCGTCCTTACTGCTCACCTCACGTTTACGGTTCTCGTTCTTCTTCTCTGTCGGAACGGTTGCGGCTGTGCCGCCCTGTTCCATGTTCCTGTTCTGTTCCATACTACGTTTGTTTTTTGATGTGAATAAAAAGGTTGTTTACTTCCGTCCTGCCAGATAGCGGCCGGCTTCCTCCGCGATTTCTTCCTGTGAGGAGATACGGACACCCGTGAGGAAAGCGTCCAAGTCTTCTTTCTTGAAGAAGCACAGCTTGCCCGTCGGCTTGTACATCGGGATGGCCCGGCGCATCATCAGTTTTCGGAAATAGGAGAGCTTGAAGCCGCAATACTCGGCCGCCTCCTTAGTACTTAAAAGTTTTCTTTGCTCTGTCATGTGCGTATATTTTAGTGAATAATCTGCTTCGCCTTTGTCGTGGCTACAGTGCAAAGGTATGGCGGATTTTTACCGGAGCAATTACTATAAATGGCACAAACATAGAACCTTGCGAATTATAAATGCAACCATAAACGGGGCAGAAACGAAGTATAAGGGAACTATAAACCCTCCATAATCCCGGATTGTCCGCACAAGGCAACTTATAAGCGCGGAAAGAAAAAGGCCTGTTCACGGACGGGCATAAAAAATCCCGCCATCGGGTTACGGTGACGGGAACAAGGAAGAGGATTGTACGGATAATGCAGGTCAGACCTTCTTGAACTCTTCAAGGTCGTAGGTGTCGAGCTTCGGACGAAGGCGGGTCGCTTTGCGCAGCAGTTTGGCGATATGCCTCTGGTGTTCGGATGGGTTGTCCCTGTAGGCGGTCTTGAAGTTGCTTGCCAGCTGTGCGCCGTTGTTGAGCGGCCAGAACTTCTCGAAGATGACCCATTTGCCTTTCCTGATTTTCAGGGCTGCGCAAAGGGCACTGGCGATATAGGCATAGAGCGTTTGGTTGATTTCGTCATCCTCCTTTTTCATCAGCGGCCGGAAGTCCGTGTCAAGATAACCGTCCTCACGGAATAATACCAACAAAAACAGCGCATCGTTGGTCTGCAATGTTTCGGGCAGTTTCCTTATCAGTTCCGGCTGTACCTTTGAGACAAGGCTGTCATAATGTCTGATTTCATCCTCCTGCTTCATCATGACAGGCGGCGTGGATGCTGAAAGCACGGCTTCGATTTGCTTTTCTCCTGCTTCATCCGTGTACTGTCGCTTCTTTGGAACAAGTCTGTTCCACCGTTGTAGCAGCCATGATTTTATCTGTTTGCCGTATGCCATACCGATGATGCAGGGTAAAAGGAAAACCACGGCGAAGAGCGAGACCATGATTATGCAAGTGCTCCAATCCGTATGTTTGTTGGGAGTAAGAATAAAGGCAAGCAGCAGCGATATGACAAACCATGAGGCGGTCAGGACAGAACGGTCTTTGGAAAGCCACTTGTCTATGATGATGTCATACAAGAGGAAAAACTCGGCAAACAGTCCGATCCACCCGACAATGGACAGGGTGGCAAACACAAATCCTGCCGTGGTCGCTCCCATGCGAAAAGCGATGGCGGCAACCAGACCGAATGCGGTTGCGGCTACCACAGTAAGCGGCAAAAGCATCGTAAGAAAGTTATCAGAGATTCGTTTCATAATATGCGTTTTATAAAAACAGGTTATTCGTTTGCTTCATGCAGCCGTTGTATTGCCAGTTGTATTTTCATAGCCGTCAGGAATTGAAAAGGTCATCCATCGTCACCTCACTGTGGACAATGCTGTGGTGTTTACCTTCGCCTAATCCGAAGGTCGTCACAAAAGTATGAACAAGAGGTTTCCTGTTCTTTGTCTTCAAGTCAAAAAGCCACATGCGGTCACGCAATTTCTTTTCATAATCCGCCGAAATGTTATACGCCTTTTGTGAGAACTTCATTTCACAGAGATGTATCAACCTGTCAGCTCTTTCGATTATCATATCTATTTGTGCTCCGGGAAGGTTTTCCTTCTCGTCGGGAGGACACCGCCAGGTGGAAACGGATGTCGCCATGCCGGAAATTCCCAATGCCTTTTTTATCTGCCTGTGATGCCTCATGCAAATCAACTCGAAGCACAAGCCCTGCCATGAACGGATGCCTGCATCGTCGAGATGATGACTCCACCATTGTTCATCAAGCTTGTGCTTATCGGCAATAAACTTGAAATAGAACAGAGTGTAAAAATCCACGAGACGGTAAACCATATTGCTTTCCCGCCCGAAAATTTCCATCTTGTCGATAAAGTCACATTGCTCAAGATTCTCCAGAACAGTATTCAGGACTGTGCCGTTTATTTTTGTGTTCCGGGCTATCTCTTTTCGTGTCATTCCGGATTTATGCTGATATAGCAATGTCACAATATTAATATAGTTTTCAGCATGGCAGAACAGAGCCGGGTACAGTTCGTTGAACTCTTTGCGCATCGGCCCGTTCTCGTCAAAGCACAGCGCATCTATATTCTGGGCGACACTGAGTTTCGGGTTAAGCAGGTTCAGATAATAAGGCACTCCGCCTGTCAGCATATAACATTGCAAGATGTCATACCTTGTCCAGTAAAAGGCCTGGCTCTTAAAATACTCTTCTGTCTCTCCGAGTGTAAACGGTTCAAGATATATACGCCGTGTGATGCGGTTGTGAAGTCCTCCCTGGTTTTCTATCAGGTTGTCTGCCATCCATGATGTGGCTGATCCGGATGCAATCAGCACAATATCATAGCGGCGGTTCGCCCAGCCGTTCCAGAAGTTCTCCAGCGCCTCCACAAAAGTTGACCTGCTCGTGTCAATCCAAGGCATTTCGTCTATGAATATGACCTTTTTCCGTTCTGCCGGCAAAGTTTCAAGATATTCTTCCAACGCATTAAAAGCATCATACCAATCAGAGAAACGTGTCGGCCTTTTCCCGGAATATTGCCTGATTGCCTTGGCAAAATTACGTAGCTGGACAACGGTCTTTGCCTTGTGTACACCTACAAATGTAAAATCATATTCATTGTTGAAAAACTGGTCTACGAGAAATGTCTTCCCGATTCTTCTTCGTCCACATACAATGACAAATTCGGAACGGCTGGATTTCAGACTTTCCGCCAATTGTTCACATTCCCGTTGTCTGGCTATTAAAACTGGTTTCATACTTTATAATTTTGTGTGCAAAGGTACTCATTTTTTCTCATTGAGACAATAAAATGAACCGAAAAGTGACCTACTGATGATATTGTTTATTGTTTTAGGTCACTTTTCGGGTTAAAATAGTTCTATGTTGGAGGTATGTCAAACTCGGAATGCACCGAATTAACAGTTTCAAGCCTTTTTGTCATCAGCGATTTTACACGTATGGAAGCACTACATATTCATGCCTTTTTCAATCCGTTCTATATCGGATTGCCTGTAGCAGTTCTTGCCCCCAACCTTGCAGCACGGCAGATAGCCGGAAGTGTTCCATCTCCACAGCGTGGCGCGGCTCTTGCCGAGACGTTTCAATACGGAAGCTTCATCCAGCATGACTTCTTTTTCTTTCGCAGTCCGTTCTTCCATCTGCTCTGCCACCCATTGCCTGAAAGCGGACTTGAGTACCTCCACGGAAGTGATGACAACCGTGTCGGGCTGGAGGCCGCTCAGTTCATTCTTGTATTTCATCATTATCGGAGACAGGTTTGTTGGCGATCCTCACGGCAAGACATTTGCCTCGCGCCTGTCCGGGCTTCACCGTGTCAGTGAGGCCTGAGACGGATTCGCAGGTGCAAAATTACAACAGGATGATACGTTTCTGAAATATTTTGGATTGTCTTTGTCTGCCGACAACCGGGAGACATTTCCGTTAAAGGAATTAACAGTAAGACAAGGCATTATTGCGAGAAAAGGATATGAAGCAGTGCCTGTGAAAAGAGAAAATATAATGGCGCAGATAAAAGCAAGACCTGCCTTCGTGTGATTTTGGGAGCAAGTCTGATATTATGGTGAAGATTGTGTTCGGGCAGTTTACGAAGAGAACGACTTGATGCCTCTCCATAATCTGAAGAACAGCCCTTTTCGGGATCGTTTCCGGTCTGTGAATGTTATCCGTCCGTCACCCTCCTTTGTGTAACCGATTTTCGTGCGGAGTGTTCCGATAGTACGGTTCTTCTCCTTGTCGGTAAAGCGTTCATGGAGGTAATTGTTGTAGGCGGTCTTTGAGATATGCCTGAACTCTGTGCTCACTATGGCATGGGCAATATTCCGCACAAGCTCCTCGTCCCTTGCGCACACTATGACGAGCGCGGCACCCCTGCCGACTTCTCCGTCCAACAGGAAACGGAGGGTGTCAATAATCCTGTCCGCATATTCAGGATAGAGGATTTCATCAACAAAGCGTGTCGGTCTATTCTGACACACGGCATATTTCCAAACGTTCATGAACGTGAGGATTATTTGCGGAGAAATGCCCTTGACATAGCTCCGCAGCAATCCGCTGACAAAGTCATGCACCTCGTCATAGTGGTTGTGTGCCCGGATAAAAAGGTATTCCATCACATTCCTTATACGGTTCTCCCTGCAGATGGTTTCCCATGGCAGCTCCGGCCTGTCCAGCAGCAGGAGGATGGTCTTCGCGGTGGCCTCTTGGGACGGAACGGGGATATTGTCATCCAGCACACCGTCCTTCATTCTTGCTTCAAGCAGACGGAGGACATAGGCTATGTTGCCGTCCATGTTCTTCTTGCCATACTGGAGTTCAATATCCGCGCTTATGTCTTCTATAGTCTCTTTCATTGTCCTCTATTTTTTGTTCTGCCTGAATTTTACAAATGGGGCTGTCACTGGTTTGCCAATTCAAGAAGCCGCGTAAGCTGTTCCGATGACATGCTCTCGAACTGTTTCAGCAGCATGGACTTCACCTCCGCCTCGCTTTTCGCCTTGGCGACCTTCTTCGCGATGCCGGTGGCAAGTTCTATGCCGCTGAGCTTTATGTAGTCATGGAACACGCTCTCTGTCTTGTGCCCGCTTATCGACATCATTTCGTGCGTGTCCAATATACGGCTAAGATACATCAGGGTGATGCCCGTGCGCCTTGCCGTGTGCGAGGTCACAAGGTCATACTTGGGAATCAGCACCTCGCCACGGCTGTTGCGTTTGAAGGACACGCGTCCTTCACCTTCCATCTTGATTTGGTCAAGACGCAGCCTTGTCGGTATTTCCTCTCTCAGGCTCGGCACGTTTTCCGAAAGTCTCCTGATAACATCCTTGATTTTCCTGTTCAGCGTACTGTTGTTTATAACAGGAAGGTCATAGCCGTACTTTTCAAATATACTTATCAGGTTGTCGTTGAGTATCGGGATGGAGACTTCCGTGTCCGTCTTCTGCTGTGTCAGCGTGACGATGCCTATGCCGTCATGGAAACTGACATTGCTTTTCCTGATGCGTGAGTAGTCGGAATAACGCTGGCTGGTATAGCAGCCCACAAGGAATATGTCACGGGCAATGTCCTCGCCCTTGTCCTCCAACGGGAGTTCATACAAAGCCTGCAGTTCGGCTTCCGTGAGATAGATTTCCTCCACCTTGTCATCCCTTGTCACGTTCAACTTCGGGAAATGGCTCAGTACGGAAGTCTTGAAGCGGTAGCCGTCCTTGAAAGCGGCATTGAGCATGGCGGAAAGTGAGGCAAGATGCTTGTTGACGGACTTCTTCATGTAGCCGAGCTCCTCCTGATACTGCACATACTTGTCTATGAGCTGCTCGTCTATGTCTTCCCAGTTGAAGGGGTGTGTCTTGGCGAACGCTTCGAGGACCGTCTGCGACACCTTGTATGCGTGCAGTGTACCTTTCTTGTAGTTGTTGCCCTTGCGCTTGATGTCACCGTTTTCCATGCCCCTTATACGCTTCCTTATATACTCCAGCACATCCGGTCTGTGGGCTTCCTGCAACTCCCTGACGAGTTCCGCATTGATTTCCGCCTGTTCCTTCTTCTTGGCTATGATGGTGGTGCGGCTGATTTCGGACGGGTTGACCGTCCTCACCGTCTCATACACCTCCAGTATGTCCTTCCTTGTCTGCGCTTCATCAGGCAAAGCCATCGCTATGGCCGAGATTGAGGCAACGAAAGCCTCTATCTCCTTTTTCTTTCGGAGGAGCGATTCGCGAAGGGAAGTGTTCAGTCTGCCTCGGGACGGTATCTTTATCGAGCCGTCAACGAAATGGGTCGGGTTTACCGAAACGGGGGACTTGAACTGAGGGCGGTTGGTGCGCGTTATGTCGAGCCTGACGAGTATGCGGCACTCGCCTTGGCTGTCGCTTTTCTTTGCGAGGGAGAGGGATGCTTTGGGCATGGCTTCTATTTTTATCTATTAGTTAATGATTCAATTGCTCTGCAAAGATACAAAAATAATGTCACAAATAATGTCACACAACTGGTAATTTATGAAACATTAATAAAACCAATCAAAATTACTATACATTTATAACGCGTTATATATTAGTCTTTTATATTCTGATATTTTCCTTTGTTGTGATTTTGTTTTCTCTAATATGGGGTATTAAGCTACCCGTTTTTTACAAAACGTGTCATATAAGTATATTTGCACTGCTGTTATGAATGAGTTACGAGCAAGCTCGTTTTTCTTTTTCCCTTATTTTAAAAAAAAGGGAAAAGAAGATTTTGGTTGTGAAGTCTTATCTCATATGTATATATAGTTATTATTAGATAAATAATTGTATATCAATATTGTAGATATTGTAGAAAGTGTAGATGCAATCACGAAGTGTGGATTAAATCAAAGCCCATGTAATCGGAATAGAGATTTGTTCCGTATGCTGTTTCTACGGCATCGGAGTCGAGGCAGAATGCCTGTACCGGTTTCTCGCTCAGGCGTGGTTGGCAGTTTGGAATCTTCAGTTCGTATTGCCGAGGCCAGTCTTTAACATTCTCTATGGACGCGAAACGTACGCTATTCATCTTACCAATATACTCTGGTGAGTTCTCGATATAATACTTTAAAGTGTTCTCTGGAATAACCTTCTCATGAGTTCTTTGGAGAGGTGCAGCGTGTACAAGGCAAAGAGTCTGCTATTGGTCGGTATCATCAGAATCTTCTTGGAATTGCCGAAGTTGCGTGTGACGGATTGTCTTCTTCCATCAATTTTTATGTCAACTTTCAATGATGTGTATTCGTGAATTCGATAATCGCAGAGACCGAAGATTTGATTATCTTGTTTGAGATAGTCAACAGTCTTCCAGAATATACTCAGTTCATTGCTGTGCAAGCATTCCTCATTCTGATATTCGACACCACTAATGACAGTTTGGAATACCTGACTATATGAGAATGGGAACTTGATATGGTCACACGAAGCCATAAAGGATGCAAGGATTACTGACCAGTTGTGGAGAATGCGCTCGTCGATACTATAAGTTATGGCTGAACATATATCCTTTACGGCTTGTTCATAGCATGATGCATACGAATGTTCAAACTGTTTTCGTATCTGCAAGAGCTCGACAACAACGTATGAAGTTCCTTCATGCTCGTAATCTTTCAAGATTCGGAAGTTAGCTTTTTCCTCTACGGTATGAGTATCTTTGTGAAATGGTAAAACACACTGACGAGAATATAGAGCGATATCAACGGTTGGTTTCTCCTGACCGCTGACGATTACACCACTAAGAACTTTTGACTGCTCACGCTTATGGGTCTCCATATCCAACTTGCTACGTCCTTGGCAGTCCCACAAGCCTTTCAACAGCTCAACTTTCTCCACATCAATATCATTCTTGTATTCATCTAGATGCATCATGGCATTCTCTGCCTGAGAAAGCACAATGGCAAGGCTCGGCATGGTAGAAGTTCGCAGATTGGGATGATCACCGCAATAGATGAATGGACTTTGTAACAATTCTCCGAAAGCAGTTTTACCAGTTCCTTTGGGACCAAATAAAAATAGGGAAGGGAACTCACGTCTGTAACGGATGATGATGTCACGGAACAAACATACAATGATGTAGCAAATGCCGATAATGGCATTCTCACCATAGACAACAATCAGTTGACTTGCAAAAGCATAGAAACGTACTCTACTTTCTGCATGGTGAACAAACTTCTGCTCAAATAGGAATTTGTCGACACTATCCTCGTTCATCTTGGAAAAGGCAGGGAGATAGAAAGAACCCAATGAAGACGAGAGACGCACGATACCTTCTTCATCAACAGGGAACCAATTACCATCATATACTACACCGTTACCGAAAGCATAAAATCCCTGTTTCTGCCATCCGAGTGTGGATATTTTGGTTATTACCTCCATGCTTGAATAAAGAATGCCACGGAGTTTGTTGAACTTAGCGGATGACCCATACCACATGAAGTTCACTTCTCGTTCAATACGAATGCGAAATTTAGGAAGCGCAGTCATTTCCTCTATGGAGAACTCTATTCTGACTTCACATCCCAGTTTGTTCCGGAGAATGAAGACACGAGAGGCTGTTGCTCCATCACGAATAAGATAAAGAGGTATCATAATGAAGTTCGAGATTTCGGTCTCTCCATCTTTACAATAGCAGTAATAGCAATTATCTCCAACTTTGATTTCTGTGTTCTTGAAAAGAGAAGCATACTGCTCTTTTGACATCTTGTTTTGAATATTCATAGTCATAAATATTAAAAATGTGAATGTTTAGGATGACGTTTAACATACTCTTCTGCCTCTTTGCTCAGAGTGTCTTCTGACTTACGCTGACCATGAGACAGCCATTCGTCAAGTTCTGACTTTACGAAATATATACGCTTACCTATTTTATGATAAGGTATCTGACCATTTGAAGTCCATCCGTAGATGGTTTGAACAGCAGGATGACCGGGAATGTATCTCTGTGCTTCAGTCACATCCATACGCTCATTGTCATCGCCCTTTCTGTTGGCTGGTGCAGCCGTGCCAATCTTCTTATTGAGGGCATCAATCTTTGCAGAAAGAATTTTGTTGTCCTCCAGAAGGTTTGCCATTAACATCGGAATCATATCAAATGTCGGCACATTGTCGGATCGTTTTCTTTGGTTTTCCATTTGTTTATTTACTTTTAAATTGTTATGGATTATGACTGCGCAGTCAAGTTCGTTATTGAATTCGGCAGCAAAATTAGTGTTATTTATGGATGTTTACAAGATGCGGAAATGGGCAAGGATTGCACCGTGCCTTATACCATATTAAAAGAAATAAATAAGAGCCGTAAACAACTGATTTCCAACAGCAATCTTTAACAAAGACAACTACATTTTTCTTAAGATAACGTGAGTTCGATGAATTATAAGCATTTGTAAATTTGGTGATTAGCGAAAATTGTTGTAACTTTATAGTGTTCAAATACAAAGAATTACAAACAATAATCGCTATGCTCACCGAGGACAAAGTTACAGAATTATTTTGTATGGCGGATGATTTCTGCAAGTTTTTTGATGCCATGATGGAAAAATATACGCTGGAATCAGATAAAAAGCGCCGTTATCACCGTGATTCAACCATGTCAAAGGCAGAAATCATGCTGATTATGATACTGTTTCATGATTCTGGCTACCGTTGTCTGAAACATTTCTATCTGGAAAAAGTCAGCAAACAACTGCGCCATCTCTTTCCCAAGGTTGTCTCGTACAACCGTTTCGTGGAACTTGAAAAAGAAGTTGCCATCCCTTTGGCTCTGTTCATCAAGAAAGTATTGCTTGGAAAATGCACTGGTATAAGTTTCGTGGACAGCACACCTCTGAGGGTATGCAGGAACCAAAGGATACATGTACATAAGGTGTTCAAGGGCATAGCCCAAAGGGGCAAGTGTTCCATGGGATGGTTCTTCGGATTCAAGCTGCATCTGATATGTAACGAGAAAGGCGAGTTGCTGAACTTCATGATAACCCCGGGTGATGTTGATGACAGGAAGCCACTGGAATACAAGGCTTTTGTCGAATTCATATATGGCAAGCTGGTTGCTGACAAAGGATATATCGGCAAGAACCTCTTCCAACGCCTGTTCGTTGATGGCATACAGCTTATCACAAAGCTCAAAAGCAACATGAAAGGAGCTTTGATGAGCGTGTCGGACAAGCTGCTGCTCAGGAAACGGGCTATTATAGAAACGGTAAACGATGAATTGAAAAACATTGCGCAGGTGGAGCATTCAAGACACAGGAGCTTTGACAATTTCATCGTCAACATACTGGGGGCTATTGCTGCTTATTGCATGTTCCCGAAGAAGCCGTGTATCAATGTGCAACGTACATTAGACACACAGCTTGCAATATTCTGAATTCGTCGAACTCACGTTAAGATACGGTAATACATACGGAACATTTCCGTATGCCATTACGTATTAGGTAAACCAAAGAAAAGGGAAATAAAAAGAAAAAGCCACCTATACATAACGCATAAGTGGCAGGTGTTAGAGCTAAAACTACTGAGATTTATTCCGTCACATCACTATGAAGAACAAGCTTGATGGCATCGGCAGCTTGCTCCTTTTTAGAGTCAACAACCTTGGCATATATCTGCGTGGTCTTAATATTGGTATGTCCAAGCATCTTACTGACGGTAAACAAGTCTGTGCCTTTGGTTAGTTGATTGGTTGCATACGAGTGCCTAAAACAATGGAACGTGATTTTCTTCTTTATACCGGCATTCTCCACCCATTTCTTTACAGGCTTGTTTATCCATGATGGTGCCTGAAGTCCCTCGAACACTAATTGGTCCGGGGCTTTAGGTTCACCGCAAATAAGATAAGCCTGGTCTGAGATTGGCATATATTCAACTCCGCCTGTCTTCTTCTGATTGAAGTTGAGGCGGTAATGGTCTCCTTCTTTTGAGAGTTCACGCCATTTCATCTTCATTATATCGCAATGGCGAAGTCCAGTAAGTGCACTAAACAACGCTGCCTTTTTAAGCATAGGATAATCACATGGTGTTGCAGCCAGTAGGTTCAGTTCATCTATGGTAAGATGTTCACGTCGACTTTCCTCCTCCTGAATACCCTTGACCTTTGCAGCAATGTCAATATCAAGATAGCCATCGATGAAAGCTTGATGCACGGCAGCCTTGAAAATGGCGAAATATGTAGCTGCTGTGTTCTGAGATATAATACCAGACTTGCCACCACCTTGTGGAGCTGTCATCAAGAATGTCTTGAAGCTCTCAATCATTCTTAGCGTAACCTTTGAGAATGGAAGAAAGTCACCATCAGCATAAATCTTGATAAGTTCATATACACGATTCCAATTGACGATGATGGACTTTGAACCTCTTTTATGCCGATTGTCGGCAACCTTTTCAAAGTAATCAATAAAGTTGGTCTTGCCCATCTCTATCTTCTCTACCATAGCTTGGTCTGCCTCAGAGTAAAGTTCGGCATTGTCATACTCATGCTGACGGATGTTGCGGACATTGTCAGCAAAGATGCAGATTTCACGGTCACGTTTAGAACGACAGACAATGATGCCGTTCTGGTCACGTTTGGGTTTAAAGGATTGTTCTCCATTGGCATTAAGCCGTGCAGGACGTGTTCTGTCCCACATGGGAGTGGTGATGATACGGTTGAGATACTCACGCTCTCGTTGCGGTTTCTCACATCCAGCTTTAAACACTGGATATGCCTCCAGATAGAGATACCATTCTTCACGAAGCTCAGATTTACGGAGCTTTACGGAAACCTTAGTGTGTAACATTGCTTTCTTCATAGGACATCTGATTTATATAAGTTATCGATTTCTTCTTTCGGCACGTAAACATAGTTCCCAATCTGACGAGAAGGGATAGAGTATTTGCGCACATGCGCCCAAACGGTAGAGTCATTGATACGATATTTCTTGCAAACCTCTGAGATTGTATAGCAGTCTTCGGGTTCAAGACTATAGAGTTTAGGCAATGGCTTTTCACTTTCCTTTCGGATTTGTTTTCTTGTCGGCAAAAGAGATTCTAAGTCTTTACGGTTGATTCGTATAAGACGTTCACCGAGATTCACAGCTTGAACCTTTCCACTCCTTACCAACCGATATATCGAATCACGTTCTACTCCGAAGATAGCCACGGCTTCCTTAACAGAGATATACTCTCTGATATCTGATACTTGAGAAGCTATCTTTTCAAGACGCTCCTCCTTCTTTTCTGCATCACATCTGCGCTTGTAAGCTATTTTACTGCACTTACCTGAGCAGTACTGCGAATCGAGGTTTTTGATGAAAAACACCTTACCGCAGATTTTGCATTTCCGTCTGATTTTCAATGAGATACTTGGCATAGCAAATGTTTATTTTTCCTTGTTTCTACTTTTATGTATGTTTTTGTCGCTATTTATCTACTTTTTAGTCGCGGTACAAATATGGAACGCAGAAAATCAACGAATTGATAGAAATCGATAAGTATCAGCAACCCCCTTAAAACGGCAAATCCGTGTAACTCATTGAGTCACACGGATTTGGTTTCCGATAATTATTGCTGATTATCTCAGACTACTTAACCTCCTCAAATATAATGTATATTGATAATCAGTTAGTTACTGGTAGTGAGGTACAAATGATATGCAAATGAAAGTATAAAACCATATAGAAAAAGTACAAATGGACATTACTTTGTATGATAACATCCTTTTCTACAGATTAAGGGTCAATACAATGATATACTACTGATATTCAGCATGTTGAAGCTATTCCTCCTTGTATTTAGTAACTATTCAGCGTAGATACCGTTCTACGGTTGATTACGCATGCGATAATAAGTTCTGTCCTCTGAAGTGTCTGATAATTTGTTATTTTTATCGGAATTAGATATGTTTTTATTTGCACATATCAGATATTTTTTGTACCTTTACGCCTATGAAACAACAGGTTACTGACATAGCAGAAGTACTTCGCGGATTGACTGCACAGATAGAATCGATGCAGCGAACCATCGATTTGCAGCATGTGACTATCTGTCAGATTAACCGTACAAGCCAGGGGCAACTCAAAGAAATCCGTGACCTGAAACACCTTCTTAAGAAGAGGGACAAGGAAAACGAGGAACTCCGCAAGCGTCTCTCCAAATACGAAGATCCACCGAAGAACTCCGGCAACAGCAGCACTCCTCCTTCCAAGGAATCCATGAAAGACGAGACAATCCGCCGCACAAAATCCTTGCGCAAGCCATCCGGCAAGAAACCCGGCGGGCAGCCGGGACACAAAGGCACCACGCTTGACAAGAATGATGTTGTGGATGCCATTGTTGAAGAACGCGCCGAACGCTGTGACGAGTGCGGACAGTCGTTGGCCGGCAGTGAAACGAAACTTGATTATATCACGAATATTATATCACTGCCGGAACTCAAGCCGCTCATAACCGAGGTAAGACACTATGTCACAATATGCCGGGCATGCGGGAAAGCTGTGAAAAGCCATTCGGAGCGCAGACGCTCCAATGCCGTTGTTTACGATGCCTCAGTCAAGGGCCTTGTCGTATATCTTTCCGCAGTGCAGTTCCTTCCCTACAATCGCATCGCGTCTTTCTTTAAAGAAGTGTTCAGTCTTGGAATCAGTCAGGGCTCGATGGTGAACTGGATTAATGAAGCCAAGAGAGCGGCCGCCCCGGCCATCGAGAAGATAAAGGAATACATAATGCAATCCGCGGTAGTGGGCTTTGACGAAACAGGCTGCTACTGTAACAAACGTCTGGACTGGGCATGGATTGCGCAGACCGTATACTTCACGCTTGTATTCCGCGGCAAGAGCCGCAAGGGACAGGAACTGGAAGACCGCTTCGGGGACTCCCTTGAACGGATGACTGCTGTCACAGACCGCCACAGCGCATACTTCGCACTGCACTTCCTCAACCATCAAGTGTGTCTGGCCCATCTGTTGCGCGAGTGTCAGTATCTGAATGAACTTGACACGGAGCAGAAGTGGTCAAAGGCTGTGGAAACGCTTTTTAAGGAAGCGATACATGAACGGAATCAAAGACCATACGAATCAATAGACCCTCAGGCGTGGCTCGACCGTCTGGACAAACTTGTTGACGAAAATTTGTCGAAGTTGAACGAGAAGTTCACAACGTTCAAGAACGGCCTGATGAAATGCCGGGACAATATCTTCAACTTTCTGCGCAACCCTGCGATACCGCCTGACAACAATGCTTCCGAGCGCGGAATCAGAAAATTGAAAATCAAACTCAAGAACTCCGGTTGCTTCCGGTCTGACATCGGAGCAGACGCCTTCATGGATCTGCACTCAATCATCGAAACAACGAAGAAGCACGGCAACTCGCACTATAACGCTATCCTCGCCCTTTTCTAAATGGCGATAGACTCAGCGTGTCCGCTACTATGTAACACCTCCGTACATGATTGCTAATTAACCTATTGAGGCGATAG
>NZ_URNN01000073.1 GCF_900549175.1 uncultured Prevotella sp.
GGTGGCGGTGAGGCAAACGTTGCTATAAGCTGTGCCAATTACGGGCACGACGCCTACTTTGTGAGCAAGTTGCCCGCTCATGAGATTGGACAGATAGCTGTCAACTCTCTCCGCCGTTATGGCGTCAACACACAGTTCATTGCACGTGGTGGCGACCGTGTAGGTCTGTATTATGCCGAGACCGGAGCGTCAATGCGTCCGTCGAAGGTCATCTACGACCGTGCACACAGTGCCATCGCCGAGGCAGAACCGTCAGATTTCGACTTCGATGCAATAATGGAAGGTGCCGACTGGTTCCATTGGTCGGGCATCACCCCCGCCGTTTCCGACAAGGCTGCCGAGCTTACGCGTCTGGCTTGCGAGGCTGCAAAGCGTCACGGCGTGACCGTTTCCGTCGACCTCAACTTCCGCAAGAAGCTGTGGACATCAGAAAAGGCCATCTCCATCATGCGTCCGCTGATGAAGTATGTTGACGTGTGCATAGGCAATGAAGAGGATGCCGAGCTTTGTTTGGGCTTCAAGCCCGATGCCGACGTTGAGGGCGGACAGACAGACGCTGCCGGATATGAGGGCATCTTCAAGCAGATGAAGGAGGAGTTCGGCTTCAAGTATGTCGTTTCCACACTGCGTGAGAGCTTCTCGGCCACGTTCAACGGCTGGAAGGCCCTTATCTATGACGGTAAGGAATTCTATCAGAGCAAGCGCTATGAAATCAACCCCATCATCGACCGTGTGGGTGGTGGCGACTCTTTCTCAGGCGGTTTGATTCACGGTCTGCTCACAAAGCCGACACAGGGCGAGGCACTCGAGTTTGCCGTGGCAGCATCGGCACTGAAGCATACCATCAACGGCGACTACAACCTTGTGTCTGTGGCCGAGGTGGAGGCACTGGCCGGAGGCAACGCCAACGGACGTGTACAGCGTTAACAGTGACATTATTAAATATATAATAAAAGACAAATGGCAAAGTTTGATAAGATAGCCGTACTGGCAAAGATAGGCCAGACAGGTATGGTGCCCGTGTTCTATCACAAGGATGCTGAGGTGGCAAAGAAGGTGGTCAAGGCTTGCTACGACGGTGGTGTGCGTGCATTTGAGTTCACCAACCGCGGCGATTTCGCCCACGAAGTGTTTGAAGAGGTTGTAAAGTTTGCGGCAAAGGAGTGTCCGGAGCTCGCTCTCGGTGTCGGTTCGGTGGTAGACCCCGCCACGGCAGCCCTTTACATCCAGCTCGGTGCCTGCTTCGTTGTGGGTCCGCTGTTCAATCCAGAGATTTCAAAGATTTGCAACCGCCGTCTTGTTGCCTACACTCCCGGCTGCGGAAGTGTGTCGGAGGTGGGTGCGGCTCAGGAGACCGGCTGCGACCTGTGCAAGATATTCCCCGGCGATGTGCTCGGTCCGAACCTTGTTAAGGGGCTTATGGCTCCCATGCCGTGGTCGAAGCTGATGGTTACGGGTGGCGTGTCTCCCGACGAGGCCAACCTCACATCATGGATCAAGGCCGGTGTATATTGCGTCGGCATGGGTTCGAAGCTGTTCCCGAAGGATGTCATTGCAGCCGAAAACTGGCAGGCAATCACCGACAAGTGTGTTGAGGCTCTTGGTTACATTGCTAAGGCACGCGGATAAAACAATGGTATCAAAAGGTTTCAAGGGCTTGTTGTTATGCCTTTGGAACCTTTTGTTCCTTTCAGCCTGTTCACATACCGATAGGCGTCAGGTGGACGAGTTGAATTCTTTTTCATACGCCTGTCACTACCGCAATCTTGATTCGGCGGAAGCATACGCCCGCAAGGCCTATGCCATGTCTGCCCGTTACGGTGACGGCCGTGCCGAGGCTGTCAACAACATGGCTTTCGTCTGCATTGCCCGCATGGACTATGCAGAGGCGAAGAAGCTGCTCGACGGTGTAGAGTCGTATACCGACAACCAGGTCGAACTGCTTGTCAGCGATGTGCAGCAGATGCGTCTTTGCCAAAGGATGTCACGCAACAAGGAGTTTTATGATTATTGCGAGCGTGCCGCCGGCCGACTGAAGCGCATCAACGAAGAGCGTGCCGTGCTGCCCCCGCGACTTTACAGGCGGCTGGTATATGCCGAGAGCGAGTTCTCCATCGTCAACTCCACATACTATTATTATGTCGGTCTGGAGCGTTCGTCGGCAGAGGCATTGCAGCGGATAGACCCCGACGGCGAGATACGGCGCGACACCGCCCAGTATCTCAGCTATCTGTATAATGTGGGTTCCGGGGGAATTGTTACCGGAGGCACCCAGACGGAAGTGGTGAGGAAAGAGTTTGAGAGCCTGATGAAGTGCTACCTTCTGTCGGTACAATACGGGTATACATTCTTCGAGGCCAACACCCTCGAGGCAATGTCGGAGCTCCTCATGTCGCGCGAGTTGCGTGAACAGCTGCTGTCAGACAACGCTCTCGCAGTGAAATACGTACGTCCCGACACAGTCGGCGATGATATGGTGGCCGGATGGATGGCCGGCCGGGCCCTGCAGTTGTTCCGCGAGTACGGTGATGTCTATCAGATAGCCGGCGCCCACCGCACCCTTGCCACGTCGTTTATGGAGAGCGGCGACTACATGCCGGCACTGGAGCAGCTTGGCAAAGCTTTGGAAAACAAAAAAATACATCAGGCTCCCGACCTTGTGGCGAGCATACGCGAGCAGCTCAGTGTGGCTTATTCGGCCGTCAATGACAAACCGTCAAGCGACTACAACCGCAATATCTATCTCGAGCTTCAGGAGGAGACACGTCAGGACAGATATTTCGAGTCGCGTGCAGAGATGCTCGACAAGTCATCCGCACAGCTCAACGTCATGATCGTTGCTGTCATCACGGCCATTTTCCTGCTTGTTTTCCTGCTCTGTTTCTTTTTTTATCTCAACAGGAAGCGCCGGCGCAAGTGGCCTATGGACCGTCTTCTCAAGCCTTTGCGCGAGTGGCAGGAGACGAATGACATGCAGACGTCACGTTTTGAGGAACGTATGGAAGATATGCACGAGGCACTGGCGTTGCGGCAGATGCGTGTGCGTGACGGTGAGCGCCGCTGCCTTGACAACCGTGCCAAGGTTTCGCTCGCGGGCAGTGTCATTCCCCTCATCGACCGTATAATAAACGAAGTGCGTCTGCTCTCTTCACGCAACGAAGATTCGCAGAAGCGTTCCGAACGCTATGTTTATATAGCCGAGCTTGCCGGAAAGATTGACGAGTACAACAATGTGCTCACCCATTGGATACAGTTGCATAACGGCCGTATCGACCTGCATATAGAGAGCTTCCCGCTCCAACCGCTGTTCGACATCGTGGCACGGAGCCGTACGGGCTTTGTCATGTCGTGTCTGCAGCTTGATGTCAGGGCCACCACCGTCTGGGTGAAGGCCGACAGGGTGCTCACACTGTTCATGATAAACACCCTTGCCGACAACGCGCGGAAGTTTACGCCACGTGGCGGAAGGGTGGCGATAAGCGCGGCAGAAGGTGACGGCTATGTTGAGATATCCGTCGAAGATACCGGTTGCGGCATGTCGGCCGGACAACTTCAGGACATTTTCAACAACAAGGTGTACAACGGTCATGGTTTCGGACTGATGAACTGCCGCGGAATAATGGAGAAATACCGCAAGATAAGCAGTATCTTCAGTGTCTGCAAACTCTCGGCCGAGAGCAAACCGGGGTGTGGCAGCAGGTTTTTCTTCCGTCTGCCGCGCGGCGTTGCACGTGCGTTGGCTGTGTTGCTGCTGTCTGTCACGGCCTCTGCCGGTGTGTCCGGAAAAGTGGAAGACGGCAACCTCTCGCGCGCAAAGATGTATGCCGACAGCGCCTATTTCTCAAATATTGACGGCACTTACGAAAAGACGATGCTCTTTGCCGACTCGTGCCTCAACTATCTCAACCGCCACTACCTGTCGCTCCATCCTGCCGGCACATGCCTTATGCGGCCGGAGGGCGACCTGTCGGTTGTGCTTCCAGAGATAAAATGGTTTCAGGACAGTCTGCCGACCAACTACAACATCATACTCGACATACGCAACGAGAGTGCCGTGGCGGCTCTCGCCCTGCACCGCTGGCACCGCTATGCCTACAACAACAGGGCCTACACACAGCTTTTCAAGGAGATGTCGGCCGACAGCACGCTGGCCGGATATTGCCGTACGATGCAGCAGTCGCAGACCAACAAGACCATTGCCGTCATCATGCTTGTCATTGTCTTCATCGCAATACTGCCCGCCTATTATCTGCTCTACTACCGTCACCGGCTCTATTACCGGTTCTGCGTGGAGCGTGTGAGGGCCGTCAACGACATTCTTCTCGACAACACCGACCCTGCGGAGAAACTGAAACGTATGGAGCCTCTCGTACACGACCAGTATCCTGCCGAGTTGCAGGAGATTGTAGACCGGATTGTGCGTGCCCTCCACGACGACATATCGTCGCGCAGAGACCGTTCCGCCAATATCGAACTGGCGGAAGACGAGTGTCGCAAGACGGAATACGAATACAACAACCTGCATGTCACCAACTCGGTGCTCGACAACTGTCTTTCAACCCTGAAGCACGAAACGATGTATTATCCCGGCAGGATAAACCGTCTGGTGCATGAAGCCGACATCGGGTTGGATGCCATGACCGAGCTGGTGACGTACTACCGCGACATATACACCATGCTGTGCCGGCAGGCCGTACGGCAGGCCGGGCGCGTCAAGATAGCGTTGGCGCCAGTGCCCGCAGGCAGCATAGTGGCCGGTGCGGATGAGGGGCTCCGTGTGCTCGGCAACCGCAATCTGCTCGAATATCTTTTTGAAATACTCGGCAGGCAGAACGGGCACCGCCCGCTCGCCGTCACCGTGGAACCCAAGGATGACAGATACCTGCTGTTCACCGTCCTCATGACAGGTCTCCGTCACGATGCCCGAACGGCCGCCCTGCTGTTCGCCCCTTCGGCCGACAATATACCCTATCTGCTTTGCCGCCAGATAGTGCGTGACCATTCCGAGGCTGCCGCCAGACGCGGTTGCGGCATACAGGCCGCGGCAGGTGATGGCGGAACGACGGTGAGGATAGTGTTGCCACGGCATATATAACGACATTATAACTAACGATATAACGACAGTGATTATGGAACGATTCAAGATAATAATAGTTGAAGACGTGCCGCTGGAGCTGAAGGGCACCGAAGGCATCATACGCAGTGACATCCCCGAGGCCGATATAATAGGTACGGCCGACAGCGAGCCGGCCTACTGGCAGCTGATGAAGCGTGAAGTGCCCGACATGGTGCTGCTCGACCTCGGCCTCGGCGGTTCCACCACCATAGGCGTGGAGATTTGCCGCCACACCAAAGACGGCTATCCAGACGTGAAGGTACTTATCTTTACGGGTGAGATTCTTAACGAAAAGCTATGGGTCGACGTGCTCGATGCAGGTGCCGACGGCATTATTCTGAAGAGTGGCGAGCTGCTCACGCGCGGAGATGTGCGCAGTGTGATGGAAGGCAAGCGCCTTGTTTTCAACCAACCGATACTGCAGAAGATAGTCGAACACTTCAAGCGTTCCGTCGGCAACAGCTTCGCACGTCAGGAAGCTTTCGTGCATTATGAGATAGACGAGTACGACGAGCGTCTGCTCCGTCACCTTGCCCTGGGCTACACCAAGGAGCAGATAGCCGGACTGCGGGGCATGCCCTTCGGTGTGAAGAGTCTTGAGAAGCGTCAGAACGAACTGGTGCAGAAGCTGTTCCCCGATGGCAACGGAGGCTGTGGCGTCAATGCCACGCGCCTCGTGGTGCGTGCCTTCGAGTTGCACATACTCGACATTGACAGTCTCGAAGCCGATGAAGAATAGGATATTGGCATACGCTGCCCTCGTGCTGGGCATCCTTGAGGTTGTGCTTGTCACTGCCTCATGGATATTCAGTGTGCTGCTGCCCGGCAGCGGCATAAGGAGTATGCTTGGCGGTGAGGGGATAAGATGGTTTTTCGGCGGTTTTGCCGACATGCTTGCCGGCCCCGTGCTGGTGTGGATTCTCCTTGTCTCGACGGCCGCGGGCTGTTTTCGCGGGAGCGGGTTGGGGCGGGCCTTGCGTTCCGTCGGGCGTCTGCGCTACCGCGAGCGCATAGCCATCAGGCTTGTAGGCATGCTCATGGTGGTGTATGCCGCGGCCTTTGCCCTTTTGTCTTTCATACCCCATGCCGTGCTGCGCAGTGTCTCAGGCAGTCTGTTTCCGTCACCTTTCAGCTCGTCGGCGGTTCCTGTATGTGCCTTCGGCGTGGTGTTCCTGTCAGTTGTCTACGGCATTGTCTCCGCCCGTTTCCGCAGTATCGTCGATGTATACAAGTCGATGTGCGCAGGCATAGGCATGTCGGCGCCGTTTTTTCTCTTCTATATCCTCATTGTGCAACTGTACAATTCGGTGATGTTCGTCTTCGCATAACCCGCTGGCATTTTGACTGTTCATCGGGATGGGGCTGTATCTCAAAATGGTTAAATGGTGCTTGGTAGGGACATATTCTTGTATTTGTCCGTCTATATCATGTTGATATTAAAAGACTGTTTGACGGACAAATACAAGAATATGTCCCTACAGTGTGTCGTGTCTGTATTTTTATTTTGTGCAATATTATGTATTGCCGCCGTCCCGGTTTTTCCTGAAGTAGTATTGTCCGCGTTTTTTTGTGCGTTTGCCGTAGTTGATGGCATGCACCGGGCAATGGTGGTAGCATGCCAGACAGCATGTGCAGCTGCCGTCGTGCTTCCACTCGGGGCTGCTTCCCCGGCCTCCCGTTATGTCGCCCGTGGGGCACACTTCGGCACAGAGGCCGCACTTTATGCACTCGTCGCTGACAGTGAACGGCTTGTCGGTTATCATCCTGCTGTTGAAGTACCGGCCTATCACGTATGAGTAGAGCCTCGGCGTGGCACCTTTCACGAGCGTCGCCGTATCGGCTTCACGCGACACTATCATGCGGCCTATCTCTTTGAGCAGCTTTCCGGCTGCGTCGATTTTCTCCCGCTCCCGCTCTTCGGTGTCGGTATACATGAACGGCAGGCATACATACGACTCGGGCATCACTATCGAAAACTGTCCCGTGGCCTCCAGGCCGTGCCGTGCCAGTTCTTTGTTCAGTATCGTCATCGTGTCGCCGACAGTGTCGCCGCATGTGCAGAGGGCGAAACAGTAGTGTCCTCCGGCATTGCTTACGGTCATCTTTCTGATGAACTCGCGTACGATGCGTGGAGGCTGCCAGCCGTGCACGGGGAAGCAGAAACCCAGCCGCTCGCCTTCCGCCAGCGTGTAGCGGCAGTCGCCCTTCCTGAGTTCGTCGGGTATTGACAGCAGTGTCTCACCGGTTATCTTGCTGATGGTCTCTGCGGCCCATCGTGTGTTTCCTGTTCCTGAGAAGAAGAAAAGCATTGGAAAAATTAATAATTAAGAATTAATAATTAAAAAAGATACTTCATTTAAAACGCGATGACGTTTTTATTTAAACGCAAAAACGCAAAGGCTTTTTTTTATTAAACGCGAAGGGCGCAAAGTTTTTGTCGCTTCTTTAATGCGAAGACACAGGAAAATGATATGCTTCAGTTTCTCTGCGTCTCCGCGTCTTTGCGTTTAAAATACCTTTGAATATCACTGTTCCGTGGCTTCGCCGTTCATCCGTTCCGATGGGGTGGGTGACAGCGTCGCGTCATTGTTTTCGGTGGCATGCTGTCCGCCTTCGTTCAGTTCTATGGCATCCAGATCGGGTGTGGGTATGCTGTCGGAGGCGATGCTGTCGCTGTCTCTGCGCTGATAGTAGCTTGCACAGTTGTACATCTCGTACTTCACGTCGTCACCCGGCTCGCCGAACTTGCCGTGATACTTCTGGAACGCGGGGTCGCCCAGCACCGACTCGAAGAAGTAGCCGCATATGGGCAGTGCCGTGCGGCTGCCCTGTCCGAGCTGTCCCGTGCGGAAGTGTATCGAGCGGTATTCGCCGCCTACCCATGCTCCCGCCACCAGCTTCGGGCTCACGCCCACGAACCATGCGTCGGAATGATTGTTCGACGTGCCCGTCTTTCCGCCGAACTCAGTGTCGGCATATTTGCCCACATAGCGCCACAGGCTCATGCTCGTGCCGCCCGGCTCACGCATACCGCCCATGAGCAGCTTCTGCATGAGGAACGCGCTCTTTTCGGGCAGTGCCTGTATCTGTTCGGTGGGAGCCGTGTATATCTCGTTGCCCTTGCGGTCGACGATGCGTGTCACGAGCACCGGCTCGTGCATCTTGCCGTTGTTGGCGGCCGTAGAGTAGGCGTTTACCAGTTCGAGCAGGTTGACATCGCTTGCCCCGAGAGCCAGCGACGGGGTGGGGTCGAGCTTGCTCTTTATGCCCATCGCCTTGGCTGTGTTCACTATGTTCTCTATGCCTACCTCCTGGCCCAGCTTCACGGCCACCGAGTTTATGCTCTGTGCGAAAGCCGCCTTCAGCGGCATCGAGTCGCCGGTGAAGTAGCCGTTGGCGTTGGTCGGTGCCCATGTCACCTCCTCCTTCTTCTTGCTGTCGTACACTTTCATGCTGAAGTACGAGTCGACGCGGCGGTCGCACGGCGTGAGACCCTGGTTCATGGCCTCGGCGTATACGAAGAGCTTGAATGTCGAGCCGGGCTGCCGCATGGCCGTCACCTTGTCGTACTTCCACGTCTCGAAGTCGATGTCGCCCACCCATGCCTTCACATGGCCCGTTTCCGACTCCATGGCCACAAATCCGCAGTGCATGAAATGCTCCATGTACCGTATCGAGTCCATCGTGCTCATCTCCTTTTCCACCGTTCCCTTCTCGTAGTCGAACAGCTTCACCCGGTGCGGCTTGTTCAGGTAGAAGTCAATGGAGTCGGTGTTGCCGTCATACTTGCCGGAGAGATACTTGTACACCGGCAGCTTCTTTGCCAGGTTCTCTATGAAGTTGGGTATCTCCACATGCCTTTCGTCCTGCCACGGGTTGGTGTTGCCCCAATGGTTGTTGAAGTTGCGCTGCACCTGCATCATCTGCTTGCGGGCGGCCTCCTCGGCGTACTTCTGCATGCGGGTGTCTATGGTTGTGTATATCTTCAGACCGTCGCGGTAGAGGTCCTTGCCGTTTTCCTTCAGCCATTCCCTCAGCTCGTTGGCCACGGCCTCGCGGAAGTAGAGCGCCTGTCCGTCGTAGTTATTCTCCACGCTGTAGTCGAGACTGATGGGCAGCTGCGTCAGCGAGTCACATTCGGCCTTGGTTATCACCCCGTGGCTCTGCATGTTGCCGAGCACGATGTTGCGCCGCCGCAGGCTGTTCTTGGGGTTTATCTTCGGGTTGTAGTAGGTGGTGGCCTTGAGCATGCCCACGAGCACAGCCGCCTGTTCGGCCCTCAGGTCCTTGGGTGTGTTGCCGAAATATGTCTTGCAGGCCGTCTTGATGCCGAAGGCGTTCGAGCCGAAGTCGACGGTGTTGGCGTACATCGTCAGTATCTCCTTCTTGTCGAAATAACATTCAATCTTTACTGCGGTTATCCATTCCTTCGTCTTCATTATCAGCATGTTAAGCCCCGGCACCTTTCCCAGCGGTCCCACCGGGTAGTCGGTGCGTGCCTTGAGCATGTTCTTCACGAGCTGCTGTGTCAGTGTGGATGCCCCGCGTGCGTCGTGGTGCACCAGATAGTCCTTGCCTGCGGCGAAGATGCCCTTAACGTCCACTCCGAAGTGGCTGTAGAAACGTTCGTCTTCTGTCGATATCAGAGTCTTCCAGAATATGGGGTTTACGTCTTCGTATGCCACCGGTGTGCGGTTTTCGCTGAAGTATTTGCCTATCAGCACGCCGTCGGCACTGTACAGTTCCGACGCCTCGCTCGTCTCGGCGGTCTTGATGTCCTCTATGGTGGGCGATTTTCCGAAGAGCCACAGGAAGTTGAAGTCTACGGCGAGCAGGTACAGGATGAAGAAGACTATGAGCGAGCATACACCCGATACTATCTTTATGTACCATGGCCGTCCGCAGAAGATGCCCTTGTACCAGTTCCATGCCTTACTGAATATTCCGGTGAAGGAGCTGAGCAGGCGCCCTGCCTTTCCGCTTTTCCCGTTATTGTCTGAATTGTTGCTCATAAGCTTTGAGAGATATAATCCATTATTTCATCTTTGTTGTCCGGACAGAACCACGTCACGCCTTCGTCGCGCCTGAACCATGTCAGCTGCTTGCGCGCGTACCGCCTCGTGTTGCCCTTTATGCGTTCCACGGCCTCTTCCAGGGTGCAGTTGCCGTCGATGTATTCGAACATTTCCTTGTAGCCCACCGTGTTCAGCGAGTTTAGTTCTCTGTGGGGGTAGAGTGCCCTTGCCTCTTCCGCTAGCCCTTCGGCCACCATGGCGTCCACCCTGCTGTTTATCCGTCCGTAGAGTTCCTCCCTCGGTCTGTTTAGGGCTATCTTCACGACGTTGTCAAACGGGCGGGGCTTTTTCTCCCTCTTGCGGAAGTGGGTGTACGTCTTTCCCGTCTGGTAGCATATCTCCAGTCCGTGGATTACGCGACGGGGGTTTTTCCTGTCCACCAGCGCGTAGTATTCGGGGTCGAGCAGGCGCAGCTCTTCGCACAGCCGTTCGAATCCCTCTTCGGCCATCCTCCGTTTCATCATCGTGCGTGTCTCGTCGCTGATGGTGGGCATGTCGTCGATGCCGTTGCACACGCTGTCTATGTACATCATCGAGCCGCCGCTGAGCAGGGCCATGCCGTCTCTGCTTTCGGCGAAGAGCCGCGGCAGCAGGCGTGTCACCTCCTGCTCGTACATCGACGCGTTGTAATAGTCGGCCAGGTCGAGCGAGCCCGTGAAGTAGTGCTTCACCTCCCGCTGCTGTTCTGCCGTGGGTGCTGCCGTGCCTATCTTCATGCCGCGGTATATCTGCCTCGAGTCGGCGTTTATTATCGGTATGCCGTAGTGCCGCGCTATGTCCATGCACAGTGCGGTTTTGCCCACGGCCGTGGGGCCTGTGATGACGACGAGCGTTTTCTTCATCAGCGTATGATGCCGCGCTTGGAGTTTTCTATGAACGAGCAGATGTATTCCACTTCCTTGCTGCCGGGATATTTTGCCCGTGCCTCCTGTATGCCGTCCTTTATTATGCCGTTGGCATAGATGGTGCGGTAGGTGTCGTGTATGGTCTCTATCGTCTCGTTGCTGAATCCCCTGCGGCGCAGTCCGATGATGTTTATTCCGCAGTAGCGTGTTGGCTCCTTTCCGGCTATGATGTACGGCGGTATGTCCTGGCTGAAGCGGCATCCGCCCTGTATCATCACATATCCGCCTATGCGGCAGAACTGGTGGGTGAGCACCACGGCGCTGATGATGGCGTTGTCCTCTACGGTCACCTCTCCGGCAAACTTCGTCGAGTTGCCTATGATGAGTCCGCTGCCCAGCACGCAGTCGTGTGCCACGTGCATGTTCTCCATCAGCAGGTTGTTGGAGCCTACCTTGGTTGTCCCCCTGCTTGCCGTTCCGCGGCTGATGGTCACGTTCTCGCGTATGCTGTTGTTGTCACCTATCTCGCAGAGGGTCTCCTCGCCGCGGAACTTGAGGTCCTGCGGCTTGGTGCTTATGCTTGCACCGGGGAAGAACTCGTTGTTGCTGCCTATGCGCGCTCCCGTGTGCACGGTGACGCTGTTGTAGAACTTGTTGTTGTCACCGATTACGGTGTTACGGTCTATGTAGCAGAAGGGTCCGATGATGTTGTTGTCACCGAGCTTAGCCTCCGGGTCTACGTATGCCATGGGGCTTATCTGGTTCATTTTGATGTCTTGTTTTGGTTGAAAATCATGTTTTCTCGCTCTGTCCCGGCCTCTGCCGTCACTTGTTTTTCACTATCTGTGCCGTGAATGTGGCTTCTGACACCACGTGGTCGCCCACGAACACGTGGCCGCGCATCGACGATATGCCGTGGCGTACGGGTGCCAGCAGGTCTACCTTGAAGATGAGCGTGTCGCCCGGCACCACCTTCTGGCGGAACTTCACGTCGTCTATCCTCATGAAGTATGTCGACCAGCGTTCCGGCTCCTCCACGGTGTTGAGCACGAGCAGTCCGCCGCACTGTGCCATGGCCTCTATCTGCAGCACGCCCGGCATGACGGGCTCCTGCGGGAAGTGTCCCTGGAAGAAGGGTTCGTTGCTCGTCACGTTCTTCACGCCCACTATGCTTGTGGCCCCGAGGGCTATCACCTTGTCAACCAGCTGCATGGGGTAGCGGTGTGGCAGCAGCTCGCGTATGCGGTTGACGTCCATCACCGGAGTGTCGTTGGGGTCGTAGATGGGGGCCTGCACGTCGTGCTTGCGTATCTCCTTGCGCATGTGGCGTGCAAACTTGTTGTTGATGGTGTGGCCGGGGCGTGTGGCTATGATGCGGCCCTTGATGGGCTTGCCTATGAGTGCCAGGTCGCCCACGATGTCGAGCAGCTTGTGGCGTGTGCACTCGTTCTCCCACACGAGTGGCTTGTTCTGTATGTATCCCAGTTCGGATGCGTCGTGGTGTGGAGCCTGAATCATGTCGGCCAGCTTGTCGAGCTGCTCCTGCGAGATCTGCTTCTCGTAGATGACGATGGCGTTGTCGAGGTCGCCGCCCTTGATGAGGTTGGCCTTGAGCAGCGGCTCGATGTCGCGCACGAATACGAATGTGCGTGCCGGGGCTATCTCTTCGGTGAAGTGTCCGGTCTTGTCGAGCGATGCAAACTGGCTGTTGATGAACTTCGAGTTGAACGAGCACATGGCCGTCAGGCTGAACTCCTCGTCGGGCAGGATGGTGATGCACGAGCCTGTGGCCTCGTCCCTCACCTCTATCTTCTTGCGTATTATGTACCAGTCTTTGGGGGCGTTCTGCTCCTCGGTGCCCACTTCCTCGATTTTCTCCACATACTTTATGGCGCTTCCGTCGAGGATGGGAAACTCCGGACCGTTCACCTGTATCAGACAGTTGTCGATGCCCAGGGCGTAGAGGGCGGCAAGTCCGTGCTCCACCGTCGACACCCTTATGTCGCCCTTGCCGAGCACGGTGCCGCGCTGTGTGTCAACCACGTTTTCCGCTATGCCTTCTATGACGGGCATGCCGTCGAGGTCGATGCGCTGTATCTTGTAGCCTGTGTTCTCCGGAGCCGGATTGAACGTTACGGTCAGACTAAGTCCTGTGTGCAGGCCTTTTCCGCATAGTGAGAAACTGCCTTTCAGTGTCTTCTGTTTCATTTATGATATATATATAATAATGTATATATGTTTTTTTCTCTTATTTCTTCTGTGCCTTCAGCTCGTCCACCTGCTTCTGTAGCTCGCTGAGCTGGCGGTAGAGGTCGGGCAGCTTGCGGAATATGGCCTGCGACTTGAAGTATGCCCTCGGCTCCATGGGCGGTGTGCCGATGAGCGTGGTGTCGCCCTTGATGTTGCCCGGCACTCCCGACTGTGCTCCGAGGAATGTCTTGTCGCCTATATGAATATGTCCGGCCAGACCCACTTGTCCGCCGAACATGCACCATGCGCCCACCTTCGTGCTCCCCGCAATGCCCACTTGGGCCGACATGACCGTGTTTTCGCCTATCTCGACGTTGTGGGCCACCTGCACGAGGTTGTCCAGCTTCACGCCGCGGCGTATCACGGTGCTGCCCATGGTCGAGCGGTCGATGCATGTGTTGGCGCCTATCTCCACGTCATCCTCGATGGTCACCGTGCCTATCTGCGGTATCTTGTCGTAGCCCCCGGCGTTGGGCGCGAAACCGAAGCCGTCGGCACCTATCACCGTGCCCGAGTGCACTGTCACCCTGTTGCCCAGGCGGCAGCCTTCGTAGACGGTCACGTTGGGGTAGATGGTGCATCCGCTGCCTATGGACACACCGTCGCCGATGACGGCACCGGGATATATCAGTGTGCCGTCGCCCACGGTGGCCCCTTCGCCGATGACGGCAAACGGACCCACGTACACGTCGTTGCCTATGGTGGCGGTGGATGCTATCGAGGCCAGCGGGTCGATGCCCTTTTTGCGCGGTTTGGCCGCCTCGTACATCTGCAGCAGGCGGGCCACGCACTCGTAGGCGTTCTTCACCCTGATGAGTGTGGCCTTGACGGGGGCGTCGAGCACCACGTCGTCGTTTATCAGCACTATGCTCGACTCGGTGTCGTATACGTAATGTGTGTATTTCGGATTAGAAAGAAACGATATCGCCCCGCTCCTGCCTTCTTCTATCTTGGCAAAAGTGTTGACCGTGGCATCGGGATTGCCTTCCACTCTGCCGCCTATAAATTCAGCTATCTGTTTCGCCGTAAATTCCATTTCTTGTCAGTATTTGTTTGTATTAATTTTGCAAATATAGCAAAAAAATATTCATTATGAGCAGACGAGGTGAAAAAAATCTCCTGTGTCGTGCTTTTTTGTTGTCCGACGGCGTTACAGAACGTTGGCGGCGGCCAGTTCGGCGGCCATCTCCTGCTGCAGTTCGCGGGCTTTCTGCGCCGCAACTTCGGCAAAATCGTCACCCTGCGAGGCGTAGATGATGCCGCGGCTGCTGTTTACGAGCAGGCCGCAGTCGGGGGTCATGCCGTACTTGCACACTTCGTGCAGGCTGCCGCCCTGTGCCCCCACGCCGGGCACGAGCAGGAAGTGGCGCGGTGCCACGCGGCGTATGTCGGCGAACATCTTTCCCTGTGTGGCTCCCACCACGTACATCATGTTGTCTTCGCAGCCCCAGGTGCCGCTCACGCGGAGCACCTTCTCGAAGAGGCGTTCGCCGCCGGCGTCGGGCGTGAGCTGGAAGTCCATGCTGCCCTTGTTGCTTGTCAGGGCGAGCAGCACCACCCATTTGCCGTCGTAGGTGAGGAAGGGTGTCACGCTGTCCTCGCCCATGTAGGGTGCCACGGTAAGGGCGTCGACGTCGTACTCGCCGAAGAACGTGCGGGCGTACATGGCCGACGTGTTGCCTATGTCGCCGCGCTTGGCGTCGGCGATGATGAAGTGGTTGGGGCAGGTGTCCTTGAGGTACTTGACCGTCTTCTCGAACGACACCATGCCCTTCACGCCGAAGGCCTCGTAGAAGGCCAGGTTGGGCTTGTAGGCCACGCAGTAGGGGGCGGTGGCGTCTATTATGGCCTTGTTGAAGGCGAATATTGGGTCTTCGCAGGCCAGCAGGTGCTGCGGTATCTTCTTCAGGTCGGTGTCGAGTCCCACGCAGAGGAAACTCTTCTTTGTCTTTATCTGTTCTGTAAGCTGTTGTCTGTTCATTTTTTTTATTTATTATTTTTTATTTATTATTTTTTATTTGGTTTGGTGGGGGAGCTGGTTAAGATAGGTGCGGTAGGTGAAATAGGCGAAGTAGGTGCGACAAGTGTTGCCCTGAAGCATATCATATCTCTTCACTCTTCACTCTTCACTTAAAGCTCGCTCTCCTTCATGCGCTCGGCGTTCTCGGCCACGGTCAGTGCGTCGATCATGTCCTGTATGTCGCCGCCGAGGAATCCCTGCAGGTCGTGGGTGGTGAAGCCGATGCGGTGGTCGGTGACGCGGCCCTGTGGGAAGTTGTACGTGCGTATCTTCGCGCTGCGGTCGCCTGTAGATACGAGCGTCTTGCGGCGGCTGGCTATGTCGTCGACGTATTTCTGGTGCTCCTTGTCATAGATGAAAGTGCGCAGGCGCGCGAGGGCGCGCTCCTTGTTTTTGGGCTGGTCGCGCGTCTCGGTGCACTCAATGAGTATTTCCTCGGTCTCGCCCGTGTTAGGGTTCTTCCACATGTAGCGCAGGCGCACGCCCGACTCCACCTTGTTCACGTTCTGTCCGCCGGCACCGGAGCTGCGGAATGTGTCCCACTTTATCTCGCCCTCGTTTATGTTCACCTCAAACTTGTCGGCCTCGGGCAGCACGGCCACCGTGGCCGCCGAGGTCTGCATGCGTCCGTTCGACTCCGTCACGGGCACGCGCTGCACGCGGTGCACGCCCGACTCGTACTTCAGCGTGCCGTACACGTTGTCGCCGCTCACTGCGAAGTCTATCTCCTTGAAGCCTCCCACGGCGCCCTCGCTGACGCTCGTGACGGAGAGGCTCCAGCCTTTCGAGTCGCAGAAGCGCTTGTACATCTGGAACAGGTCGCCGGCAAAGAGGCACGCCTCGTCGCCGCCGGTGCCCGCGCGTATCTCCATCTCCACGTTCTTGGCGTCTTCGGGGTCTTTGGGGACGAGGGCCATCTTTATCTCCTCCTCCAGCTGCGGCTGCAGCTCTTCGTTGACGGTCAGCTCCTCGCGGGCCATCTCCTTCATCTCGGGGTCGCTCTCGTTGGCCATTATGTCCTTGGCCTCCCTTATGGCGTTCAGGCAGGCTATGTATCGCCTGCGGGCGTCCATGATGTCGCCGAGGTCCTTGTATTCGCGTGTCAGCTTGACGTATCTCTCCTGGTCGGCTATCACGTTGGGGTCGGTGATGAGTGTCGACACTTCTTCGTAGCGGCTTTCCAGTCCGTCGAGTTTCTCCAGTATGCTGTTGTTCTCCGGCATATTCTTTTCGTTTGTTTGCTGTGTGTTATTTTATTGTCTGTTATATGGTTGTATCGCCTGACTTATAATGGTCGTATCGTACGGCTTATATATGGTTGTATCGCCCGACTTATAATGGTCGTATCGTATGACTTATATAATAAGGTTGTCGTTCTGGTTGCAAAATTACTAATTTTATTTCATAATCATGTAAAAACGACTTGACGAAATGAAAATGGTATGTTAAAAAGGTGCCGCCGTATGCCGTATGTGTTGCAAAACGGTGCTTTCCCGTGTGCGGAGTGGCTTTGACGCGGAAAATGTTTTTTAACGCAAAGACGCGGGGGCGCAAAGGGATTTTTTCGGAACACGGAGACACAGAGACACGGAGAACCCGTTGGCAGAAACACAAACAACGGAACATCATGACGGGTACGCCCCGCAGGGGCAGCGAGCACATAGCCCGGGGCAGAGCGAAGCGGCACC
>NZ_URNN01000074.1 GCF_900549175.1 uncultured Prevotella sp.
GTTAAGACGTATGTCTTGCTGCTTGAAAAACTACGCCAAAAAGACTATTGTCTTAACTCCTCAGCGACCGTAGGGAGCGATAACTCCTTTTAACTCCTTAACTCCTGATTTAATTAAACTCTCCTGCAACCTTTTCATCATTTGTTCCGTCTAACTGTAAACAAACAAAACGAACAAATGAATATGAAAAAGTTTCTTTTATTGATTTTAGCCATGGTGTTGATGGCCGGCTGTGCAAGTGCAAATGCGGCGGGCGAGGTTGAAGGTGCCGGTGTCCAGATTCGTAAAGTGAAAAAGTTCACGCAGATAAGACTTGAGGGTTCCGTCATAGTGCGTTATTCGCAGGGTAAAGACGTATCAGTGAAGGTGAAAGCCCCGTCGGACCGTATGAAGGATGTCAAGACGTATGTAGACGGGCAGACTCTTGTCGTCTCGCTCAACGGTAACAACAATTTTGTGTGGAATCTGTTCGGCAGCAGACGTAATAACGATGTTATAGAAGTGTATGTCAGTTCGCCCGATCTTGTAGGTGTCAGTCTTCTCGGTTCCGGTGACTTTGTGTGTTCCGGACATCTTGACACAGACAATCTCGGCATAACGTTGCGCGGTTCGGGTGACATCACGTTCAATGACATCATCTGCGACAACATACGCACCGAACTTGTCGGCAGTGGTGATATACGGTTGAAAAAGGTGGATGCACTGAATTCCGAGGTCATTCTCGTCGGCAGCGGTGACATGAATATATCCCAAAAGAACGTTAGAAAGACAGGTATTGAATTGAAAGGCTCGGGCGACATCTCAGTCTCGTTTGATAATTGCGGCGCGTTGGAGAGCGAACTTAAAGGTTCGGGCGATATCACCCTGAGCGGTAGGGTGAAGTCGTTCTCAAAACGTGCCATCGGCAGTGGCGACTATCACACGAGCCGGCTTACGGTGAAGAAGTAAGGTTTTACCTTAATTGATAATTGAAAATGGAGAATGGATAATTATGATTACTCTTGTTGGTGTGTATGATGTATACGAAATACCCAAATACAAGAAACAAAGCAAATCATAATTATCCATTCTCCATTTTCAATTATCAATTAAGGAAATTGGATTACGATTCTCTATAAAAGTCAAATGCCTCGCGTAGTTCCTCTTCCGTGGCTGTGCGGTCAAGACGTATGTCGCCGATGCCGCCGAGCAGGGTGAAGTTGATTACGCCGGCCACATTCTTCTTGTCGTGCGTCATCAGCTCAGTCAATTCGGGGTAGTCATCGCACGTTATGGTCATCTTGCCGTAATGCTCGTTGATGAAAGCCACAGTCTGTCGCATGCGGTCGGTGGGGAAGTTCTCCTTTATTGCGCTCAGATACAGTTCGCATACCAGTCCCCACGCCACGGCATAACCGTGCAGCACGGGGGTGCCGCGCCGCATGGCCAGCGATTCGAAGGCGTGTCCTGCCGTGTGCCCGAGGTTGAGGGCCTTGCGCATTCCGCGTTCGGTGGGGTCTGCGGTCACAATGCGCTGCTTTACGGCCACCGATTCGGCCACCATCCGTTGCAATACAGTCAGCTCCGGCGTACCGCTTATGTCGAAATTCATCAGTTCGGCCCACATCCTTTCGTCGTTTATCAGTCCGTGCTTCAGCATCTCGGCATATCCAGAGCACATGTTCCGTGTGTCCATGGTGCGCAGAAACTGTGTGTCGAGAATCACCGAACGGGCGTTGTTGAACACGCCTATCTCATTTTTCAGTCCGCCGAAGTTGATGCCGGTCTTGCCGCCTACCGATGCGTCCACCATCGACAGCAGCGTTGTAGGGATGTTGATGTAATTGATGCCACGTTTGAAGGTGGATGCCGCAAAGCCGCCCAAATCGGTCACCATGCCGCCGCCGAGATTCACCATCAGCGAGTGGCGTGTGGCTCCCATGCGTCCCAATTCGGTCCACACATGCGCCAGCGTGTCAAGCGTTTTGGCGGTGTCACCCGTTCCGATTACTATCTTCTGCGCATCCTTCATGCACTCCATTCCGGCCACGAGTGGCAGGCAAAGCCGCTCCGTCGTTTCGTCCACGAGCACAAAAAGCCTGTCGTACCCACACTCGGCTATGGCTCCGCTTAGTGCGGTCTCCAGATTTTCTGATATGATAACTTTCTGCTTTTCCATAATCTTCTGCAAATATAATCTTTTGCAAAGGTACATCAAAATATCGGTTTCCGTCCTGTTTTGGTGTCGGATAATAAGATATATGCGGCATTATTTGTGTAACACTCTTTAAACTTTTCAGACCGGATAACGTCATAAGACTGTAAACTGAATCAAAAAAGCAACAAAATGAAAAGACTTCTACTGTTGGTTGCCATTTCAGCGGCATCAACACTCTCTGCATTTGCCCAACGGACGATAACGGGAAAAATAGTCGAGGGCGACTCGAAAGAACCAATGGCAATGACCACCGTGCAGCTGCTGCGTCAGGACAGTACCGTGGCAACAGGTGTGCTTACGGCTGAGAACGGTAATTTCAAACTCAAGGCTCCCGCCGACGGACGGTACATACTGAAAGTGACAAGCGTGGGATTCAAGAGCTATATGAACAATCTGACCGTTGCCAATGGCAAGGATGTGCCACTTGGCACGATAGAAATGGCCATGGATGCCATCATGCTGAAAGGTGCCGTGGCAACGGGTCATGCAGCAAAGGTGACAACAAAGGAAGACACCTTTATATATAATGCTGCGGCATACCGTACACCGGAAGGTTCGGTGGTGGAGGAGTTGGTAAAGCGTCTCCCCGGCGCACAGATGGATGATGACGGTAACATAAAGATTAACGGTAAGGAGGTTAAGAAGATACTTGTGGACGGTAAGGAATTTATGACCGGCGACACCAAGACGGCATTGAAAAACCTGCCCACCTCGATTATAGAGAAGATAAAGGCATACGACGAGAAGAGCGACCTGTCGCGTATATCGGGAATTGATGACGGCAACGACCAGACCGTACTTGACTTTGGTGTGAAGAAAGGCATGAACAAGGGCTTCTTTTCAAATGCCGATGTAGCCGCCGGCACAAAAGACCGTTATGCCGCGCGACTGATAGCGGCACGCATGAACAGCGACCTGCGTGTGATGGGCATGGTGAACGCCAATAACGTGGGAGACATGGGGTTCGGCGGCGGCCGTCGCGGTGGCGGTGCCGGCCGTCGCGGACTGACGGCTCCGAAGATGGCCGGTGTCAACATAAACTACGAGAAGAAAGACAAGCTGAAGCTGGACGGAAGCGTGCGGTGGAATCATAGTGACGGTGACACGTGGACACGTTCGTCGACAGAAAATTTTGTAAGTACCACAGGATCGTTTTCAAACAATGTCAACCAAAGCTTTTCGCGCAGCAACTCATGGAACGGACAGATGCGTCTGGAGTGGATGCCTGACACGATGACCAACATAATGTTCCGCCCCACATTCAGTTACAGCACGAGTGACGGTACATCGACACGCCGTTCGGGGACATACAATGAAGACCCCTTCCTCTACGTGACCGACCCTCTCGCACAAGAGTCGATTGATCTTCTTGACGAGAAAGACATAATGGTGAACAGCCGGTTCAACAACTCCATCAGCTACAGTGACTCGAAGAATTTCGGGGGTATGTTGCAATTCAACCGTAAACTCAATAACAAAGGCCGTAACGTAACCTTGCAGATGAACATGAACTACGGGGAGAGTGGCAGTAACGGTCTGCAGATAAACAATGTGCATCTGTTTCAGAAGATGAACATCTTCGGTGAAGACTCCACGTATCAGACCAACAGATATAATCTCACTCCGCAGAAAAACTGGAACTACAGCGTGAAAGCCACTTACAGCGAACCTATATTTAAGGCCACCTTCCTGCAGTTCAGCTACGAGTTTCAGTACAAATACTCGAAGAGCGACCGCTCTACGTATGATTTCAGCAATCTCGGAGAGAGCATGTTTGCCGACCTTACACCTCTGTACCGCGGTTGGGACAGTTATCTCATGCGTCTGGAAAATCCGTTTGATACTTATCTTGATGACGATTTGAGCCGTTTCTCGGAGTATACCAATTACATTCACGACATACAGGTGATGTTGCGCATAATACGTCAGGCGTATAATTTTAATGTGGGTATGACTTTGATTCCTCAGAAGACACACTTCGTTCAGCACTATCAGGGACATAATGCCGACACAACGCGCACTGTGGTAAACTTTACGCCTACGGCCGACTTCCGTTGGAAAATATCGAAGGTGAGCCAACTGCGTTTCAACTATCGCGGACGTACGAGTCAGCCCAGCATGACAGATCTGCTTGACATTACCGATGACAGCGACCCGCTGAACATATCAATGGGTAATCCGGGGCTGAAACCGTCGTTCACCAACAATTTCTTCATACGTTACAACAACTATATACAGAGCCATCAGCAGGGTATGGGAGCCAACCTGCGATTCCAGACAGTGAACAACAGTGTTGCCAGAAAGGTGACCTACGACCCTGTGACGGGCGGACGCACCACAAGGCCGGAGAACATCAATGGCAACTGGAGCATTGAGGGAGACATGTTCTACAACATAGCCATCGACACTACCGGATACTTTAACGTAAATACAACAACGGGTGCCAAATATGTGAACAGTGTGGGATATCTTGACATGAGACGTGACGGCAATTCGGTCAAGTCGATAACTAAAACAACGGAGATAAACGAGCGACTGGCTGCAAGCTACCGTAACGAGTGGATAGAGTTTGAAATAAACGGTAGTGTGGAATATGCCCATTCGAGCAACGAGTTGCAACCGTCGAGCAATCTCGACCGATGGAGCTTTTCGTACGGATTCAACACCAATATGACTATGCCGTGGGGTACGTCACTGTCGACAGACCTGAACATGAACTGCCGACGCGGATACAGTGATGCGGCTCTGAACACGAACGAGCTGATATGGAACGCGCAAGTGAGTCACAGTTTCCTGAAGGCAAAAAATCTCATCGTGTCTCTGCAACTGTATGACTTGTTGCACCAGCAGTCTAACATAAGCCGCGCGATAGATGCCATGAGGCGTCAGGACACAGAATACAATTCGATAACCAACTATGCCATGCTGCATGTCATCTATCGTCTCAATCTGTTTGGCACGCGTGAGGCCCGTCAGGGTATGCGTCGCGGCCCGGGCGATGGCCCCGGTGCTCCCGGTGGTGAGCGCGGCATGCGCAGAGGCAACCGTGGTGGCGGATTCGGTGGCGGATTCGGCGGACCGGGAAGATTCTGAGGAATTAAAAATTAAGAGTTAAGGGAATTACTATAGGTTGGGCTTTTACTTTCCCAAATCTGTATGTAATTCTCTTAATCTTTAATTCTTAATTCTTAATTTTTTTATTATCTTTGCACCATCTAATAATGTAACATATGAAGAAGATTTACGCATTGATCTTGTGTCTTGGTATGTCGTTATCCGGCATAGCCCAGCAAAATTTTGAATTGGGTAAGCCCAATGACAGCAATTATAGGTATCTTGATGAGTATGGTGACCTCAAGGAGTATGTCAACAGAGATAAATATCCGACATTCCGCATGGGACTTGCAATCATTGTGAACGACTATCTCAACAATGCAACGGCTCGCAACTGCATCAACCGGAATGCCCACGAGACCGTGGCTGGCAATGCAATGAAAATGGGAAGCTGTGTCGACGGCAACGGCAATATGAACTTCAGCAACGTGACAAGGTTTGTCAATGTAGCAACCAATAACGGTCTTGAAGTATATGGACACACGCTTGCATGGCACTCGCAGCAACCCAAGGGATGGCTGCTCAAACTATTGCAGGACAAACCGGCTCCCGAACTTCCTGATGGTGACGTGACGGTGTATGTACCGGTTTACAGCAAGGATTTTCGTATCAGCCAGAGCGTAGGGTGGAAGAGTGATGAGACGAAGTATGGCTACTCTCTGTCATTTGATGCCGACAACGGTCTTAAGATTCATTGTACGCAGAAGAATACCAACTCATGGGATGTGCAGTTTATTGCATGCACGGACATGACGATGGAGACGGGAAAGGTTTATCGAATGACTATGATGGTGAAAGGCACAAAGGCCGGCAAACTACATACGAAGATGGGCGATTGGAGTGGAGGACCCGGTGGCGATGTGGAGTTTGGTACAGAGTGGGAGGAGGTTAGCCGCGACTATAAGGCAACCATGTCCGGCAATTTTTATATGTTACAATGCGGTGATTTCGTGGGCGACATCTATATCCGTGACATAAAGTTTGAGGAGCAGAAGAAGGGTAAGACGGTGAATGAGGAGCGCAGATGCCTGAAAGTGGAGGCTACGGCACTTGTGGATGATGTATGGGACAATCAGTTCTGGCTGGTGCCCGGCAGTTTCAGTGCAGGCGCAAAGTTTGAATTTTCCGCCGATGTGCGCGCCGATAAGGCAGCCATTGCAAGCACACAGATTCACAACGATCCCGGCAACTATGTACATTATGAAGCATTGGGCAACATCCCTTTTACCACCGACTGGAAGACAATAAAAATATCAGGCACGTTCAGTAAGGCGGGAAAGAGCATCGCTTTCAATCTGAATGAGCTGGATGCCGCTAACAATTATTACTTCGACAATGTGAGCCTGAAGATTAATGGCACGGAGACAATCAAGAACGGAGACTTGGAGGGCAGCGATGTATCATCATTCAGGGTCAAGATAAATCGCGGCGCAGTGAAGACACCGGATGTTTGCGAGAGTCTGACATACGTGTATGTGCCATCCAGTATTCCGCTTACACAGCAGGAGCGTCACGACACATTGGTATATGCCATGGACAAGTGGATAAAAGGCATGATGGAGGCTTGTGGCGGCAAGGTCAAGGCATGGGATGTTGTGAACGAAGCAATCTCGGGCGGTGGCAATGACGGCGAGGGCAACTACACTCTTCAACATTCTGAAGGTTATAACCCCGGCGGCACTTGGGACGTTGGCGGTGATGCTTTCTACTGGCAGGATTACATGGGTGACCTCGAATATGTGCGTCAGGCTGTGCGTCTTGCCCGTAAGTACGGTCCCGACGATGTGAAGCTTTTCATCAACGACTATAATCTCGAGAGTTTTTGGGACGACAACAAGAAGCTAAAATCGCTCATCAACTGGATTAAGAAATGGGAGGCCGACGGTGTGACGTATATCGATGGCATCGGAACGCAGATGCACATCTCCTGCAGTATGAGCGACAACGACTTGAATAACCGCAAGAAGCACATCACCCAGATGTTCGAACTCATGGCTAAGAGCGGCAAGTACGTACGTGTCAGCGAAATGGATATGGGAATGGTTGACGAAAGCGGAAATACCGTTAATACAGGTGATATGACTGAGGCAATGCACAAGCGTATGGCAGATTTCTATGAATGGATTGTCAAGCAGTATCTCACCATCATTCCGCCTGCCCAGCAATGGGGCATCTGTCACTGGTGTCCTACCGATTCGCCCACCAGTGGCGGTTGGAGAGCCAACGAACCTGTAGGAATATGGGACATCAACTACTACCGCAAGCACGTCTATGCCGGATTTGTACGTGGATTCGGCTGTGTAAAGACGGGTATTGAGGATATTGAGGTTGGCAAGGCTGTCGACACATCCAAGGGCATCTACAATCTCCATGGTGTTCGGATGTCGGAAACATCGCTCAACGAGCTTCTTCCCGGTATCTATATCGTAGGTGGAAAGAAGGTTGTGGTCGATTAAAAAAATTGTCACACTTGTTCCGCATTTTGGAACAAGTGTGACAACGCGTTTTGGTAGTGTGACTGCCAAAGTATGATTTAAATTTTGGTAGGCTGAGAGCGTGCATGTAAACGGCGCAACTTGCTGATTGAGCACTTCCGAAACTTTAGGTTCTTAACTCTTAACTCTCTTGCTGCTTTCGCGTATTCTCTGTATCGTGGGTATTATCACACGGCTTGGCTTCAGCCTCACATCGCGTATATGGGCTATCAGCGTGCGGCACGCCGTTTCGCCCATCAGTCGGCTTTGGTCTTCGATGGTTGATAGCGACGGACTGACATCGCGGGCATATTCCACATCGCTGAATCCCATCAGTGCCATGTCTTCGGGCATGGACAGGCCGTGTCGGCGGATGGTGCGCATGGCACCGAAGAGCAGGATGTCGTTGAGGGCAAGGATGGCGTCGGGCGGTTCGGACAGGTTCAGAATGGCCTCGGTGGCGTTTATGGCCGACAACATGTCAATGTCACTGTAAACCACATATTCCGGTCGCACAGGTATGTGCAACTCGTGAAGTGCCTCGATATAGCCGTGTTTGCGTTCTGTTACCATACGCAGCCGGTCGGGGCCGCACAATAAGGCTATGCGCCGGCAACCTTGTGAGGCCAGATGGTGGGTTGCCTTGCGGGCTGCCTCCACACTGTCTGCCACGACAGACGAGTAGTGCGGGTTGTTTATGTCGCGTGCGACAAAGACAACTGGCGTGCCTTCTTCCGATACGGCATCAAAATGTGCAGAGTCGGCCGTCTCCTGTGTTACGCTGGCTATTATGCCGGCTACGTGGAGACAGGACAGACTCTGCACATTGCGGTGCTCTTCGTCATATTGTTCGTGTGAGTTCATGCAGATTACTGCATATCCTTCTTGGGCGGCAACCTGCTCGATACCGTCGAGAACGGAGGAATAGAAGAGCGTGACACCGTGCGGCACAATAACTCCGATGATGGGCAGTGACCCGCTGCGCAGACTGTCGGCAATGAAGTTTTTGGAATAGTTCATCTCACGTGCTGCTTCTTCTACCTTTTGGCGTGTGCTTTTACTGATAGAAGAGCGACCCTGCAGTGCACGGCTGACCGTGGCTATACTGACGCCGAGCCGTTGTGCAATGTCTTTGAGCGAAGCTGTCTTTTTGGTTTCCAATTACTTTCCGTAGTCTTTTTGAGGCAGGCTTTTGCTTTGTTTGCGCCGTTGTTTTTATTCCTCTTTCGTTTTTCTGTTATTCTTCTTTTCTGTCATCTATATTGTCACCCTCGGTGGGACGCATCTCTTCTTCGAAATTTGTTATGCCGTTGGCGATGAGGATGTTGTACCACTGCAACAGTTTCTTGATGTCGCTATTGTGTACGCGGTCGCGGTCGAAATCGGGCAGCACTTTCCCAAAGTATTCGCGCAGTTCTGTTCCTCCGGCTTTTCTGAAGTCGATGCTTGCAGGCTTGCCTTCTTCAAGGTCTCTCAGATTGGCGAGTACCTTGTACAGGGGCACGTCGTCGGTATCGGTGTACATGGCGATGTCTGCCAATGATGTTATCTTGTCTGTTGCGAAAGCCGGCATGCGCCGATGGGTCTCGTCAAGTATTTCGACAATGAGACTGTTGGTTGCTCTTGATACTAATTTGTAAAGTCCCGGTTTGCCCGAGATTGCTAAAATTGTCTGTAACATTTTACTTCAGTTGCTTTTAATTGAGTTTTACTTCAGTTGTTGTTATTTGTTTTTTGTCTTTTCTTTTCCATGATAATATCACTGCCTTCTTCCGACTTGGTGTTCGGCAGTCGTTATCTTGTCTAACAGTTCTTCCAGTTGTGTGTCAAGGTTGTGTGTACCGTCGTTTATTATTTCATAGTCGGCGCGTTTGCGTACTTCTTCTTGCGGCCACTGGCGCCCCATCCATTCCAATACCTTGTCGTGAGAAATGCCGTCGCGTTGCATGACACGTTGTATTCTGACTTCGTCGGGAGCGGATACCAGCACAATCTTGTCTACCAGACGGTCGAACCCAGACTCGTAGAGAATGGCACATTCTATCCATTCCTTGTTGCTTTGTCTGAAGTCGGCAGCCACGGCGGGATGCACAATGGCATCAATGGCATGGGCGTTGCTTTCGGATGCCAGCAGAAATGAGGCGACGGCTGCTTTGTTGAGTTGTCCGTTGATATTATAAGTATCCGGACCGATAAGTCGTGTCAAGGCTTCGCGAATGACCGGTGATGTCCTGATAATCCTTTTTGCGGCGCTGTCGCAGTCGTAGATGTCAATGCCCATTGCGGCAAGCCGTTTGCACACGTAGCTTTTGCCGCTGCCGATACCTCCTGTTATTCCTACTCTCATTTTGTCGTTGTCTGTTTTGCCTTTTTATACATCAGATTAATGCGTCTGCCTATTCTTCTTCTATAAGATAGTCCACCTGTTTTGTCTCAAGTGCTGCACGTGATATGCCTTGAGGCACTTTCTTGAGATAGAGCGTGCACTTGTCTGAGGGGTGGGCGGCTATGTCTTTGTAGTCGACAACCACAGTGAAGTCTTTGGCACTCAGCGTGCGGAAAAGGCTCACACCGGCAACGAACTTCACAGTGACCTTCGACGGGAATGTGCGCAACACCTTGCCTTCGGGCATGTTGATGCCTTGGATGGGGATGTCTTTGATACTTGCTTCGGTGAGTACGTCGGTGTAGAATGTGATTTGCACGTTGTCCGGCACAAATTTCACACCACGTATCTTCTGCAGATTACAGCGCACAGAGAGTGTATCGCGGAAATTGGCGTAGTTGAGCGGTTCGGTGTAAACGATGTTGATGCTGTCAAGTTTCTCCTTCGATGCGTATATGTCCACACTGTCGGTCTCGTATTCGGTATTCGAGATGAAATACAGGTGCTCGGGAATGACGCGCCCGCTCCATCTTAGCGGCACACGCTTGTGGAGGCCGTAGTTGAAGAAATACTCGAGCCGGTCGGGTTTGGTGTTCACAATCTTGGTTGAAGCGGGCAGCTGCTGGTACATCATGCGTTGCAGTTCGGCTGCCGTGACGGAGCCGGTGCCTGTGGAACGTATGTAATTCTTGAAGTTGATTTTCAGGGGACGCAATCCGTCACCGTACATGTAGCTCAGCAGGACGAAGCCTTTGTCACTAAGTGATATCTTTATGGTGTCGACACTGTCGGAGGTCAGCACTACATTCTGAGGCACATTAACGATGTGTACGGGTATTCTTATCTCTTTCTCGTATGTCTCGTTGAGGGTCATCATGAGCCAGAATATCCCGGACAGCGCGAGAAAGAACAAAAAAATCAGAAATTCCTTATTCACGGCACTGAATAAGAAATTCCTGATTGTCGGAAATATGCCTTGCAGCTTTTTCATTTATTTTCCTTGTACGGGAGTGTTTGCCATGTCTTTGAACACACAGCTTTTGTCAACACGTATCACTATGCCTTTGGCAATCTCTATTTCGATGATGCTGTTGGCGAGATCTATTTTCTTCACAGTTCCGTAGATGCCGCCATTGGTAACCACCGATGCACCTTCGGTCAGTGAGTTCTGGAACTTCTGTATCTCTTTCTGTTTTTTCTGTTGCGGACGAATCATGAAGAACCACATGATGGCAAAAATAGCAACCATCATCAGGATAAAGCTCATGCTTGAGCCACCGCCTTGTGCTGCCTGTGCAGCTAAAATCAAGTTTGTTGTCATATTATTCTATTTCTATTATATGTAACAATATCAATACTTCTTTTTGCGTATAATGAAATCAAAACTTCTTTTTGGGCTCGTCAATGCTTTTCAGCAGGCGTCCTGTATTAATGAGGTGGCGCGCGATGGTGTCAAGCATGCCGTTTATGTATCCGCTGCTGCGCGGGGTACTGTACAGTTTGGCTATTTCCACAAATTCGTTGATGGTAACGCTGATGGGTATGCTCGGGAATGTCATCATCTCGGCAATGGCTATCTGCATGATTACAACATCCATGTATGCGAGGCGGTTGAAGTCCCAGTTGCGTGAGGCTTCGCTCATGAAGTGCTGGTATTCGTCAGCATTCATGATTGTCGAACGGAACAGCTTGCGGGCATAGTCCCTGTCTTCTTCGCTGTCGTATTCTGGCAGTAGCTCCTGTTTCGATTTGTTCTTTTCTTCAAATCGTTTTATTGTCTTGATTACAAATGTGTCTACAATGCCTTTGTCATCATTCCAATAAAGGCTTTGCTCTTCCAGTATTGCGTCGATATTGTCGTTGTCCTGAATCAGTGTGCGGTAAATCTTGCGCCACAGTTCGCGGTCGGCATCATACGAATCGTCTTCGCTTGCCATGTATTCCTGATAAATCTGGCTTTCGCTTATCTGCAAGAACAGTTTTTTCAAGAATTCCGGTTCAGAGTTCCATGATTTCTTTTGGGTTTCCATAAACTCGTTGAGCATCTTGTTTTCTTCAAGTTGCATGGCAAACTTGTTGTATGCAAATTTTGACGAAGGCATTTCTGTTCCCTCGCGTTTGGCTTTGGCTTGTGCCACTTCAAGATGTCGGCGCGACTCGTGTGTTACAGCAACAATCAACGACAACAGATAGTTGTATAAGTCGTAAGCTTTGGAAAGGCTGAAAAATAATTCTTTTTCAGCAGAGTCAATGTTCTTGTTGCCATTTTGATAATAGGCATAGGTTAACTGGACAATTTTTATCCTTATTATTTCTCGGTTTATCATAAATGTTGTTTCTTCGTTTGCGATTCTCCAATCTTTAATTATAATTGCAATTATCTGCTTTCGGCTGCAAATTTAGACAAAAATCTTATACAATGCAAGAAACCTATTGAAATATTGTGCTTTTTTTTTAGATTATTTGCATAATTGGATTAAAAAGACTAACTTTGCACCGCTTTTTCAAGCACATTGACAGATTTTACATCTATGTTCGTGTGATGGTGAATTAGGCATATTATTAAAAACTTAATTTAGAGTAACACAAAGTTATGAAAGAAATCAGCGTATCAGGTCAGAAGCGTGCTGACCTTGGCAAGAAGGCTTCTAAGCTTATTCGTAAAGAGGGACTTATTCCCTGCAACATTTATGGTGAGGCAAAGGGTGAGAACGGCCTGCCCGTAGCAATGTCGTTCGTTGCTCCTATGGCTGAGCTCCGCAAGGTGGTTTACACACCCCATATTTACGTGGTGAACCTCAATATTGACGGTGTGGAGCATAAGGCTGTGCTCAAGGAACTCCAGTTCCACCCGGTAACAGACGCTTTGTTGCATGTAGACTTCTATGAAATCAATGAGACCAAGCCTATCACAATCGGTATTCCCGTTAAGTTGAACGGACTGGCACAGGGTGTGCGTGACGGTGGTCGCATCAACCTCTCTATTCGTAAAATCAATGTCACAGCTCCTTATAAGGCAATTCCCGAGCAGCTTGACATCGACGTTACAAACCTCGGTTTGGGCAAGAGCATCAAGGTTGGTTCACTGAGTTTTGAGGGTCTGAAGATAGCTACATCTCCCGAAGTTATCGTATGCTCTGTTAAGGCTACACGTGCTTCCCGCTCGGCAGCCGCTGCAGAGGCAGCTGCTAAATAATGGAGAAATACTTGATTGTTGGCCTCGGGAATGTCGGTGACGAATACGACATGACCCGCCATAACACAGGATTTATGGTATTGGACGCTTTTGCAAAGGCGTCCAATATTGTTTTTGATGACCGCCGTTATGGATTTGTGGCAGAGACGAGTGTGAAAGGTCGCAAGCTGATATTGCTCAAACCCAGTACCTTTATGAATCTCAGCGGCAACGCCGTGCGTTATTGGATGAACAAGGAGAACATAAGCATAGATCATCTTCTTGTCATTGTCGACGATTTGTCGTTGCCGCTCGGTACGTTGCGTTTGAAACCGTCGGGTAGCAATGGCGGTCATAATGGTTTGGGAAACATTCAGTCTGTCATCGGTACCGAGAAGTACAGTCGCCTGCGTGTAGGCATAGGTAATGACTTTCCGCGTGGCATGCAGGTGGAGTGGGTGCTCGGCCGATATGACGAAGAAGACATGAAGGTGCTTGAGCCCAAGCTTGAAACGGCCTGTGAGATAATAAAGAGTTTCGTGCTTTCAGGCGTGGATTTTACGATGAACACATTCAACAAGAAGAAGTAAATGGCAGATGAAGCAAGAATTGACAAGTGGCTTTGGGCTGCGCGTATATACAAGACGCGCTCGATAGCTGCCGATGCCTGTAAGAATGGGCGTGTGACGAAAAACGGCGTCAACGTAAAACCCGCCCACATGGTAAAGGTTGGTGACACCGTCAGTGTGCGCAAGTCGCCTGTCACCTATTCTTTCAAGATTCTTCAGGCCATCGAGAACAGGGTGGGGGCCAAGTTGGTACCGCAGGTTTATGAAAATGTCACCCCGCCTGATCAGTATGAACTGTTGGAGATGAACCGTATAAGCGGTTTTGTGGATCGTGCGCGTGGTACCGGACGCCCTACAAAAAAAGAACGTCGTTCTCTCGATGCTTTTATCGCACCCTCATTCGAAGGTTTTGACAGTTGGGATGATGACGATGAAGATTGATTTAATCATTAATTTAAAAGAAAGGATATTGAGATGAAGAAAACATTAAGAACATTACTGATAGGTGCAGCCATGGCTCCGATGCTGTCATCATGTATGGATGATGGTGTCAGCAATGCCGGATTTTCCCAAGTGGCGATGACGGCGCAATATGCCAATGACACGTTAGGTGGCGTGTCGTTTGTCGCTTACGGACCTTGGACGATAACGCAGAATTCCGGTGCCGGTTGGTGTAAGATGTATCTGAATAACGGTTCGGGCAATGCCATCTATTATATTCCCGTTCATTTCGACCAAAACAGATCTGGAGAAGCACGTACGGCTGCTTTTAGGATTGGTGACACACGGACTGACGATGCTTATATCAATTTCACCATGTTCCAATATGCCACACGCGGTGACGGCTCGTTGGGCAATGCCGCTCTTGTACGCTCCATCGTCGGCGAAAGCAAAGATGCCGGCGGTAATGTCATAGGCAACAGCAGCATTGACATTGTATACGACGAAGTTTGCCGTCCGTTGTCTCTTGTGATGAAGGACGGTGAGACAACTCTGCGTAAATTGAACATTGCCTATACCGACAGTATGATGTTTGTGGGCACCGGTTCAAGTACATTGTCCGCCCCGATCAGCAACGGTTATCAGCCGGACAGGCTTGTGTCTGAAAAAGATACCGTGGGCTACTATGAACAGCTGAATCTCGGCTCGTCGCAATATGCTTTCAATGTGGAGGAGCATAAGAACAGCGGGGAAATAATGGCACAGTCCTTTTTGCTTGTGAAGCAGAATCTCAGTCCAGACAGTGAGCACACGGCCGACAGTGTGAGGTATATACATATACATCCCGACGGCACGCGTTATTTGGAGAAGATGAAGATGAGTTACAGCGACAAGAGCAACCGCAGCCAGTCGGTCGATGCCAACCAGCTCCTGCTCGGTGTGAAAGAGTGCAACCCCTACATGCTTCTGTCTTTATACCGTCATGCCCGCAGCAGTAAGATGATATCGAAGGCTGAGACAGAAAACGGTGATTTCATTGTGGAGACCACCCACAACCAAGACAACAGTGTGAGGACGATGACAGTAACCGACAAGCGCGGCAACAAGACAACATACACGTTCGGCTATTGATAAACAGTATTAATCATCGCTTTTCCCACATTGACATAATATGATCAACATAGCCATATTCGTTTCCGGCACAGGCAGTAATTGTGAAAACATAATCCGCCATTTCAGCGGAAACAGCAACATAAGGGTGGCGCTGGTGCTCAGCAACCGTGCCGATGCCTATGCCGTGGTACGTGCCGGAAAGTATGGAATACCGGCTGAAGTGATGACTAAAGCAGAGTTTAATGACGGGGAAAGCCTGCCGGCAATGATGGAGCGATATTCTATCGGCTTCATCGTGCTGGCAGGCTTTCTGCTTATGATTCCTCCGTTTCTCATCGAGCGTTACCCACGCCGCATAGTCAACATACATCCGGCACTGTTGCCCAAGTATGGCGGCAAAGGCATGTACGGCCGTCATATCCACGAGGCTGTCAGAGCCAATAACGAGACGGAAACAGGCATTACCATACATTATGTGAGCAATGTGTGTGATGGTGGCGAGATAATATTCCAGGCTTCAACTCCTGTCTCCCCGTCAGACACACCCGATGAAATTGCAGCCAGTGTGCATCGTCTTGAGCAGCTGCACTTCCCCCGTGTGGTGGAAGAGACCATTAAAAAGAGTGATTTATGATTCTGCACATCATATATATAATAATAGGTGTCGTACTTGTACTGTGGGGTGCCGACCGTCTCACGGAAGGGGCTTCTGCGCTTGCCCGCAGGATGAACGTGCCCGAAATAGTCATCGGACTGACCATCGTGGCTGCCGGAACATCTGCCCCCGAGCTTTTTGTCAGTCTGATGTCGGCACTGAAGGGTACGCCCGATCTTGCCGTTGGCAACGTCGTGGGCAGCAACATTCTCAATACGATGCTCATAGTGGGGTGTGCCGCAATGGTGGCTCCGATGAGCATATCGCGTTCCACCGTGCGCAAGGACATTCCTTTTGCCGTGGCGGCCTCGTTGCTTTTGTGCGTTCTTTGCATGGACGGCTTCGGCACTTTCCGTATTCGTGGCAATCTTATAAGCCGTATTGACGGACTCTTGCTTCTTGCCGGCTTTGCCGTTTTCATGGGTTATACCATGCGTGTTGCGAAGAAAGAGGCTGCGTCTGATGAAAAGTCGGATTGTGTAATGACAGATGCGGAGGTTCGCCGGGAGTCGATGGGTGTGTTGAAGTGCATGGCATTTGTTGTCATCGGCCTTGCCTGCCTCATCTTCGGCAGCAACCTGTTTGTCGATTCGGCATCGGCTGTTGCCGCCGGTCTTGGTGTCGGTGAGAGCGTAATCGGCCTTACCATTGTTGCCGGAGGCACATCTTTGCCCGAACTGGCCACAAGTGTCATGGCTGCCCGTAAGGGCCGGTCGGCCTTGGCCATAGGCAACGTTCTCGGCAGCAATGTCTTCAATATCCTCGCCATTCTTGGCGTAACAGCCGCGATATGTCCCATGCAAATCAATGGCATCACCAAATACCGGAGTATAGTCCACCTTAAAG
>NZ_URNN01000075.1 GCF_900549175.1 uncultured Prevotella sp.
GCGGAAATAAACGATGAGGCCGTTAAAAGATTCCCCGACAGCCACACACTGAAATATCTCACAGGAAAGGAAACCATAGACATTCCTCACGGACGACGCCCGTGGAACATGAGCATCACAGTGAAAGGGGCACGCATGAACAACCTGAAAGGCATAAACGTAACCATCCCGCTCAATGTATTTACAGTGGTGACAGGCGTGAGCGGCTCGGGAAAGTCGAGTCTGATAAAGGGCATACTCTACCCTGCCGTAAAACGCTTGCTCGGCGACGTGTGTGACGCACCGGGAGAACATACAGGCATAGATGGTGACCTGAAGGCAATAAAGCACATAGAATTTGTCGATCAGAACCCAATAGGCAAGAGCACACGCTCCAATCCGGCCACTTATGTGAAGGCTTATGATGCCATACGCGACCTCTTCGCCCAACAACCCCTCGCACGCCAGATGGGATTCACGTCGCAATACTTCTCGTTCAATGCCGACGGAGGCCGGTGTGAGGAATGTAAGGGTGCGGGAGTGATAACAGTGGAAATGCAATTTATGGCAGACCTCGTAATGGAATGTGAGTCATGTCACGGCAGACGATTCAAAAAAGACATACTTGACGTGAGATTTGCAGGAAAGAATATCGACGATGTCCTCAACATGACTATCAGTGAGGCGGTACTGTTTTTCTCGGAAAACAATCAGAGCACTATTGTAAAAAGGCTTAAAACACTTGAAGATGTCGGTTTGGGTTACATCAAACTCGGCCAAAACTCATCGTCGTTGTCGGGCGGAGAAAACCAGCGTGTCAAACTTGCCTACTTCATGGGACAGGAAAAACATGAGCCGACCCTCTTCATCTTTGATGAACCAACTACAGGTCTGCACTTCCACGACATAAGACGACTGCTCACCACTTTCGATGCCCTGATAGACCGCGGGCACACAATAATAGTGATAGAGCACAATCTTGATGTGATAAAATGTGCCGACCATGTCATTGATATAGGACCGGACGGTGGAGACAGAGGCGGCAATGTGGTTGCCACTGGCACTCCCGAAGATATATGCAAATGTGAAGAAAGTTTCACTGGCAAATATTTAAAATCGAAACTTTCTTGAAAAAAGTTTGGTCGATTCAAATATTTGTATTACCTTTGCACTCGCAAAAGAAAAAAGAGATCATTGAAAAGCCGACATGGCTCAGTTGGTAGAGCAATTCATTCGTAATGAATAGGTCCCCGGTTCGAGTCCGGGTGTCGGCTCTCTTTTTTACAAATTCCACATTCATATTTTATATTCAAGCGGTAATAGCTCAGTTGGTAGAGCATTGGCTTCCCAAGCCGAGGGTCGCGGGTTCGAGTCCCGTTTACCGCTCTTTATGCTTCGCTACATTCAATTATAGTCTGTTTCGGACAGAAAGACACATTTCTTTGTAACATTAAAAGATTCGTGACAACACATACTTTGTTACAGTATGCGTCATCACGAATGTCTTAAATAACGGTTGATAAACGGACAAAGACGCCGTCTGCATCATATTCTCTCCACCTGTTTCACCCCTTTCACCATGCGCAACTTCCGTATCAAGGCTTCCATACGGGAAGTATCGTCAATCATGACAACAAGATTTCCACGGAACAAGCCGTCATTACTGTCTATGCTTATGCTGCGCAGTGTCAGTTTTTCATCCTTACTGATGATGCTCGTGAGATTGTTCACTATGCCTATATCATCGTTGCCTATGACACGCAATGTTATGGAATACTGTGACGAGCCCTTGCCGCTCCACTTTGCACGAACCACACGATAACCGAAACGCTTGCGCATCTCTGGAGCATTGGGACAGTCGGTGCGATGAATCTTTATTCCACCGTTGATGGTGACAAAACCAAAGACATCGTCACCGTATATGGGATTGCAGCAACGGGCAAGCTGATAGTCGAGACCTTTCAGGTTGCGGTCGATGACAAGCACGTCATCGTTACCACGGGCATTGCCGGAATTGTCATTCTGAAAACAAAACTCTTCAGCACTCCGTGCAGGCACGTCGGAGTTGTGGCCTGCCTCACGATTCTGTAAGTCTACATAAGTGTCTATGACAACATTCACATCAAGCGAGCCATCGACTATCTGTTTGTAGAAATCGCTGACCTCCTTAAATCCCAACTTCTTTACAAGACGTGCCATGAGCGACTCGTCCTGCTCAATCTTTCTGTTCTTGAACTTGCGTTCAAGCATTTCCTTGGCAAACAATCCTTCCTTGACCTGTGTTTCCTTCAAGGCAAGACGAATCTTTGACTTGGCCCGTGATGTCTTCACGACGTTAAGCCATTCACGTTTGGGTTTCTGTGTTGTGGATGTCATTATCTCCACCTGGTCGCCGCTGCGCAACTGTTCGCGGAATGTCACCACCTTATTATTAATGCGTGCTCCGGTACAGCCGTTGCCTATCTTTGAATGAATATGATATGCAAAATCAAGCACCGTAGCTCCTTTGGGAAACTTGAACAAGTCTCCTTTCGGCGTAAACACGAATACCTCGTCTTCATAAAGATCCATCTTGAACTGGTCCATCACCTGCAAGTCATCGCTCGTCTCCAGTATGTTACGGATGTTGGTGAGCCATTCATCAAGACCGGTTTCACCCTTCACTCCCTTATACCGCCAGTGGGCGGCCACACCGCGTTCGGCTATCTCATCCATACGCTCAGTACGTATCTGCACCTCAACCCACTTGTTCTCCGGCCCCAACACCGTAATATGCAGACTCTCGTAGCCGTTCGATTTTGGTACAGAAAGCCAGTCGCGCAGACGTTTGGGATTAGGCTGATACATATCTGTTACGATGGAATAGGCCTGCCAACATTGCATCTTCTCTTTCTCCAAAGGAGAATCTATGATTATGCGGATGGCGAAAAGGTCGAATATACCCTCAAAGCCACATTTCTGCTTCTTCATTTTCTGCCAGATGGAATGTATGCTTTTGGTACGGCCTTTCATGTGAAACACCAGTCCTGCCGATTCCAGTCTTTCTTTTATGGGTTTTATAAACCGTTCGATATAGGCATCACGCGACTGCTTGGTGGCATTGAGTTTGTCCTTTATCATATAGTAAGCATCATGCTCAAGATACTTCAGCGACAAGTCCTCCAGTTCACTCTTCAATTTGTACAGACCCAACTTGTGGGCAAGCGGAGCATAAAGATAGGCTGCTTCCTCTGAAACCTTGCGCTTGGCATCCGAATTGTCACAGTCGCGAATCTGCCGCATCAGGTTGACACGATAGGCTATCATGATAAGAATGACACGCATGTCTTCTGCAAACGACAACAGAAGATTACGGAAATTCTCACTTTCCACCACCGGATTCTTCGCATACAGTTCGGCTATACGTGTAAGTCCGTGCAGTATGCGGGCCACGGACTCCCCGAACTCTTCACGCACTTCGTCGATTGTGATGAATTGTCCGTCGACACTCGGATGAAGAAGTATGGCCAACACGGCATCACGCTTCAACCCTATTTCCTCTACAACAATCTGAGCTGTCTGGAAACCGAAGAGTATTGGATTATGTCCGAAAACGTCCCTATGTACCTGCCCCTTTTCCATTGATTCCTCAATATGGCGGCGTATGCGGTCTTCATCATTCTGCAGAAGTGAAGATTCTATATGCTGTTTTAAATTGGCATAAAGAGAATAGAATGTTTCTTTCTCCTCTAACGTAAACTCAAATCTCTCAGTCATAATCGTTTTTGTATGTTAATATAGCTATGCAAAAGTACATAAAAACACCGGATTATACACCGGCAGGACAAAGAAAATATTTCCCACTTCAGAAAAAAGATACAATTTTTCCTTGATTTATTTGAATTTTACAGGAAAAGTTACTATTTTTGTTGCATTATCTTATAAGCATTATAAACAATATCTTTATAAACACTATAAATATGTTAACACAAGAAGACCTTCAACAGATTGCTCTCAAGGGAATAACCGAAGAGCAGATTAACACTCAGTTGGAACAATTCAAAACCGGTTTCCCGTTTTTGAAGCTGGAAGATGCCGCCGCTATCGGACACGGCATAATTGCCCCCGACAAAACCGAACGTGGCGAATATGAGAAAGCATGGAACGACTACAAGAGCCAAGGCAGACGTGTGGTTAAGTTTGTTCCGGCCTCAGGAGCGGCAAGCCGTATGTTCAAAGATATGTTTGCTTTCTTAGATGCAGACTACGACGTGCCCACAACCGATTTTGAAAAACGTTATTTCGACAATCTGGAGCACTTCGCTTTCTATGAAGCATTGGACGAGCAATGCCGCAAGAATGAAAACAAGAGCATTAAAGAACTCTTGAGTGAAGGGAAGTATAAAGCCGTTGTGGCCAACATGCTTGGAGAAAAGGGACTGAATTACGGCCAGCTGCCCAAAGGCATGTTGCTGTTTCACAACTACGAGGAAGGCCCGCGTACTCCAATGGAGGAACATCTTGTAGAAGGTGCACTGTATGCAGCAAGCAACGGTGAGGCACATGTGCATTTTACAGTCAGCCACGAACACATGCCCTTCTTCAAACAGAAAGTGGCCGACAAGGCAGGACACTATGCTGAAAAATACGGTATCAAGTACGACATCACCTTCTCCGAACAGAAGCCGAGCACGGATACCGTTGCCGCCAATCCCGACAACACGCCGTTCCGTACAGATGACGGGAAACTCCTGTTCCGTCCCGGAGGCCACGGGGCACTGATAGAGAATCTCAATGAGATAGATGCCGACATAATATTCATCAAAAACATAGACAACGTTGTGCCCGACCGTCTGAAAGCGGACACCGTAGAATACAAGCAAGTTATTGCCGGGGTGCTCGTCACGTTACAGGCAAAGGCATTCGAATATCTGCGCCTGCTTGACACCGGTTCATATACCCACGAGCAGCTTGAAGAGATTATCCGATTTGTACAGCACGACCTTTGCTGCCGCAAGTCAGACATAAAACATCTGGAAGATGCAGAACTCGTAATCTATCTGAAGAACAAGCTCAACCGTCCAATGCGTGTATGCGGAGTGGTGAAGAATGTCGGTGAGCCCGGTGGCGGTCCGTTCCTTACATACAATCAGGACGGAACGGTAAGTCTCCAGATTCTCGAAAGCAGTCAGATAGACAAGAGCAACAAGAAGTATATGGAAATGTTCACCCAAGGAACCCACTTCAACCCCGTTGACCTTGTGTGCGCAGTGAAAGACTACAAGAACCATCCGTTCTCTCTTCCGGAATTTGTAGACAAGTCCACCGGCTTTATCAGCAGCAAGAGCAAGAACGGAAAGGAATTGAAAGCTCTCGAATTGCCGGGATTGTGGAATGGAGCCATGAGCAACTGGAGCACTGTATTTGTTGAAGTTCCGCTGTCAACATTCAATCCGGTAAAGACAGTGAACGACTTGCTGCGTGAGCAACATCAATAAGATGTAAATACGATTTTATGTGAAAAAGAAATGTGCCATAAAAGCTGTACACCAATATTAATGATGTGACACCGGCTTTATGGCACATTTTATTGTTTGTTCTTCAGGAACAAATCAAGAACATCCGCCCCCCTCTGAGTGCAGAAGCCACGTAACGATACAAATATGATATTAGACATCAAATCCTCCATCGAATAGCGATGGTACAGAGACTTTGACATTACAAACTTTCCCAAGGCGTCAAACATACATGCCACAATGTCGTAATTGACATCATCACGGAAGAAACCTTCTTTCACACCACGACGGAGAAAATCTACAAACTGAACATGACTGGTTTCGTTTTCCTGTTCAAAAAACTTCAATATCTTTGGATATTTCTCCATATCAGAATAGAACATAGGGTTGGTTTGTCTGAACGATTCCACATGTTGCTTGTATGCATAAAGTATGACATCCATTACATTGTCACTGCTAAAGGATACTTTTTTCAGCTGTTCCTGACGGATATTATGAAACCTCTTCACTCCTTCAAAAAGCAATCTTTCCTTATCATCATATATCTCATACAGCGTACGCTTCGAGATGGACAACTTGTTTGCAATATCATCCATCTTAACTGCACGTATTCCCCTCTCTTGAAACATTTTCATGGATGTTTCAAGTATCTTGTCCTTCAATGATTGTTTGTATATTGAAATATTCTTTATTTCTTGCATATATAAACTTATTATGTTTGCAAAGTTACTAAAATTCTTAAAAAAAATATCTTTTTAATTTTGTTTTTGCTAACTTTGCCTCCCGAAAACAATAAAGTTGAAAGTATACAACATAATAAAACAACCCTGCAAATTAATTATAAAACATTATTGTTATGGTAAAAATATCAAAAGAGACTGCACTCGAATATCACGAGAATGGCAGACCGGGAAAAATAGAAGTGGTGCCTACCAAACCTTACCGCACACAGACCGACCTTAGTCTGGCCTATTCACCCGGAGTGGCTTATCCATGTCTTGAAATACAACAAAGCCCAGATGATGCATACAAATACACAGACAAGGGAAATCTCGTTGCCGTGATAAGCAACGGAACAGCTGTGCTCGGTCTCGGAGATATCGGCGCACTGAGTGGCAAACCCGTCATGGAAGGCAAGGGACTCTTGTTCAAGATATACGGCGGTATCGACGTGTTCGACATAGAAGTGGCAGAGAAAGACCCTGAAAAATTCTGTGAAGCAGTAGAAAAGATTGCCCCCACTTTCGGAGGTATCAACTTGGAAGATATTAAGGCACCCGAATGTTTCTACATCGAAGAAAGACTAAAAAAGAATCTGAACATTCCGGTAATGCACGATGACCAGCACGGCACAGCCATCATATCTGCCGCCGGCCTGAAAAATGCTCTTGAAGTAAACGGCAAAGATATAAGGCAGGTGAAGATAGTGGTCAACGGTGCAGGAGCCGCTGCCATATCGTGCACGAAACTCTACATGGCTCTCGGAGCACAACGTGAGAATATAGTAATGCTCGATTCCAAAGGTGTCATAACCAGCGACCGGCCCAACCTTACGGAACAGAAAAAAATCTTTGCCACCGACCGTCGCGACATACACACACTCGAAGAGGCAATCAAAGGAGCCGACGTGTTTGTGGGACTGTCAAAAGGCAATATCCTTTCACAAGACATGATACGCTCCATGGCCGACCAGCCCATCGTCTTCGCACTGGCCAATCCTGTACCGGAAATAAGCTATGAAGACGCTATGGCAAGTCGCCCCGACGTACTCATGGCCACAGGACGTTCGGATTACCCAAACCAGATAAACAACGTCATAGGCTTTCCCTACATTTTCCGCGGTGCACTCGACGTTCATGCCACTGCAATCAATGAAGAGATGAAGATGGCCGCCGTGCATGCCATTGCCAATCTCGCCAAACAGCCCGTACCGGATGTGGTCAACGACGTATATCAGGTTAACAATCTGACATTCGGACCGCACTACTTCATTCCCAAACCCGTTGACCCGCGTCTCATAACCGAAGTGTCGGCAGCCGTGGCAAAAGCAGCCATCGACAGCGGTGTGGCCCGCAAGGTTATAACCGACTGGGCCGCATATAAGAACCAGTTGCGCGAACTGCTTGGTCAGGAAACGAAACTTACCCAAAAGCTCCACGATACGGCACGGCTGCATCCACAAAGAGTGGTATTTGCCGAAGGCATACACCCCACAATGCTGAAGGCCGCCGTACAGGCAAAGGCCGAAGGCATATGCCAGCCCATACTGCTCGGCAACGACGAACGCATAGAGAAACTGGCCAAAGAACTTGACCTCAGTCTCGACGGCATTGAAATAGTCAACCTGCGCCACGACAATCAGGCAGAACGCCGCGAGCGCTATGCCCGCCTGCTCACAGAAAAGCGTCAGCGTCAGGGATATACCATCGATGAAGCCAATGACAAGATGTTCGAACGCAACTATTTCGGCATGATGATGGTGGAGACAGGTGAAGCGGATGCCTTCATCACCGGTCTGTATACAAAGTATTCAAACACCATAAAAGTTGCAAAGGAAGTTATCGGAATACGTTCCGAATACAAGCACTTCGGTACAATGCACATCTTAAACTCCAAGAAAGGAACATATTATCTGGCCGATACGCTTATCAACAGACATCCAGACAAGGAGGTGCTGAAAGACATTGCCAAGCTGAGTGCCATGACAGTGAGATTCTTCAATGAGGAACCTGTCATTGCAATGTTGAGCTACAGTAACTTCGGTACGGAGGAGTCAGGCAGTCCGGTTCAGGTGCATCAGGCCGTAGAAGAGTTGCAGCAGCAATATCCCGACTTGGCAATAGACGGTGAAATGCAGGTCAACTTTGCACTCAACAAGACCTTACGCGATAAGAAATACCCCTTCTCACGCCTTAACGGACGTGACGTCAACACTATGGTATTCCCCAATCTGAGCAGTGCAAACGGAGCATATAAACTACTTCAGGCTCTGTATCCCGAAACGGAAATCATCGGTCCGATACAGATGGGACTTAACAAACCTATCCATTTCACAGACTTCGAGTGCTCCGTGCGCGATGTGGTGAACATCACCGCCGTTGCTGTAATAGATGCTTATGTTGACAAGATAAAGAACAAGATATCGGAACGTAAGTAATAAGTAATCGGTTTCGCTTTGCAAACACAATAAAAGACCTTTTTACCAGTCCGGCGAAAAGGTCTTTTATTGTATACAGCCATGCTATTCTGCAGGACAAACAAACTTGTCTCCCGTCTGCCAGATCAACTCACGCGCATAGTTTTCAGGATATCCCGGACGCTTAACCTTCGCTCCAAGCCCCTCCTTGGTACGCAAGAAAGTTCCGTTTGAATCTTCAGGCTTCACTATCATATCGTTATACTTCACTATGAGATGAAAAGCCAACTGCTTCCACCGTGCCAGCATCTGCGCAGCCTTGTCACCTGTATATGCCGTAAGGTAAGCACGGGCTTCATCCGGGTTCTGCCGGTACAGTTCGGCGGCACGGGCCTCCACCCTCGGTTGGGCTTCAAAATATGATGCGTCAAGCGAATCGCGCACCTCCTTCAGCGACGGAAACATCAGACTGTAACGCGGATAAACCATATTGCTCACCCAGTTGCACACCCAGTAGGCATTGTCCATGCTGAATGTCAAGGCATCGGCACCGGGTGTGGCATAACATGCCGGCACCTTGTCCGTGGCACAATACACCGGCGTGAAAGCAACCATATTGCCGTCATCGTTTCCCCACCACAGCACACCACCTATCTCGCGCGGCAACCACGAACGCATCTGGCTCACGTATACGAAACCCGGTTGCTGCGTACTTACGGGACGTTCATTGAAGCAACTACGCCCGTCGACAGTAAATGTCAACGGCGTGGGACGGTATGGCATCTGCCATATACCTCCGCCAATGTCACTGTCAAGTGCAAATGGAGTTCCTTCATAATGGTCGCGCATGGCGTCTTCAACATCACGCACGCTCACCTTACGGTCAGGAACTATCCACAACGGCATGGGTTCGGCATCTTTCACCTTACCCTCGGCATACGGCACGTACCGGGCCATATCACTGCTGAAACGGTTGAAGAATGTCCATACACGTGCTTCGCAGAAACGACGCCCGCCGAAATCGGGCGCAGCATAAGTGTCACAGAAACTGAAGTCGGCATCTTTACCGTCATACCATCCCATCTTTCGGGCATACTTAACCACATTCTTGGAACAAATAACGTTCTGCCTATCCTTTTGGTTGAACGTTCGTATACGGCTTTGGTTGGCATGGGCACAAATGGCATCATCCGGCACACGCAATGCTACCCACACAACACTCTTGCTGCCCGGGCCACATCCCATCATCTCCATTATCCATGCTTCGTCAGGGTCGCATATAGTGAAGGTCTCACCCTCACTGTTATACCCGTAAGTTTCAGCCAATGTGGTCATTACGGATATGGCCTCACGGGCCGTACGTGAACGTTGCAAGGCTATGTAGATAAGCGAACCGTAATCGAGAATACCGGTTGAATCCACCATCTCCTCACGTCCGCCGAACGTGGTCTCACCTATCGTAACCTGATATTCGTTGATATTTCCTATCACATTATATGTCTCTTCTGCCTCCGGTATCTCGCCATGATATACGTTAGTGTCCCAATCATATACCTGCCGCATTTCGCCTTTGGCATGACGGCCGGCGGGATAATGGCACAGACTCTGAAACATGCCGTAGTCATCGGCACTGTACGAACATATCACCGAACCGTCGGCACTGGCTTTCTTTCCCACTATAAAGTTTGTGCATGCCGCAGCATATCCCGCAGCAGCAAGCAAGGCAGCCGCCAATACATATCTTTTCATACCTCTTGTCTTGATGCTCAGCATGCCTTGAAACTCATGTCAAGCCCCTTAACCGAGTGGGTAAGAGCCCCAACGGAAATGAAGTCGACACCACACTCGGCATAGTCGCGTATCGTGTCAAACGTTATGCCGCCGCTCGATTCTGTCTCATACCGGCCTGCAATTATCTCTACGGCCTTCCTTGTATCGGCCACACAGAAGTTGTCAAGCATGATACGGTCCACCCCGCCGCAGTCGATGACCTGCTGCAGCTCGTCGAAGTTGCGCACCTCTATCTCAATCTTCAAGTCGAGACCTTTCGTCTTCAGGTACTCATGACAGCGGTTGATGGCGTTGGCTATGCCCCCCGAGAAGTCTACATGATTGTCCTTCAACAGAATCATGTCAAAGAGACCTATGCGGTGATTGCATCCTCCGCCAATCTTCACGGCCTGCTTCTCCAGCATACGCATGCCCGGAGTGGTCTTGCGGGTGTCGAGCACGCGTGTACCCGTTCCGGCCAGACGCTCTACATAGCGGCCTGTCATGGTTGCTATGCCGCTCATACGCTGCATTATGTTCAGCATGAGCCGCTCTGTCTGGAGCAGCGAACGCACACGTCCCGTCACTATCATGGCAACGTCACCCTTCTTCACTTTCGAGCCGTCACCCATAAGAACTTCAACCTGCATGTCCGGATCGAAACGGCGGAAAACCTCGCGCGCCACTTCCACACCGGCCAAAATCCCGTCTTCTTTTATTATAAGCCGCGACTTGCCCATGGCATCTTCCGGAATACAACACAACGTGGTGTGGTCACCATCACCTATGTCCTCTGCAAATGACAGGTCTATCAGCCTGTCAGTCAATTCATTAACACTCAACATATCTTTATTATTTTTCAACTTTTGTTTATACTGTCAAAGGTAAACGCCGAAACCTATACGGAAGCCAACCGTACTGTAATCGCTGTGGCTCTTGAACGAATGGTTGTAATAAATCTCCGGTTCTATCGTCACCGTATGGCTGATAAAGAAAGCATAACCAATCTGTACACTCGGCATAAAATCATCATAATCGCCACCCGCATGCACGTAATTGGCCGACGCTCCGAGGAACAGGCCGTTCTGCACGATATAGTATCTGACACCTGCGCCGAGCGAAAGAGCCGCCGACACATCCTTTTGCTTGTCATACGCCACCTGTCCCGTGACCATCCAATCATCCGCGAAAAGGTATCCGCCCTTTGCCTGTAATCCGAAATGACCCTTTTCCGAACCGTTATAACTCATATTCAAACCCGACAAAGACGAGCCGACATACATCTTTCCACTCTCAAACTGGGCGTTAGCCGAAACGGTCATTATAAGACCGAGAAGCATCATTGTTAGTTTTCTCTTCATAAATATCAATGTTTATTAAGTTTGTTCTTGCAATAGTTCCTATGCCACACCGCAAACCGACAGATGGCAATGAGCAACACTACACCTCCCAATGTATAGGCCAACGGCTCCGGCAGATGAAAAGCCTGGCGCGATACGAACAAGTAGGTGCTGCATATCAAGGTCATGAACAGTGCCGGAATCAGTGTAATGACATACGGTTTGCCTTCACGGGCCAAATAGACGGTCAACGTCCAGAATGTGAAAACGGCGAGAGTCTGGTTGGCCCATCCGAAGTATTGCCATATCGTGTTGAACCCGTCCGGATTCTCCATCTGCCATAACAACATGGCTATGGACAAGGCAAAAAGCGGAATACAGATATAGAGCCGCCGGCGTATGGGGCGCTGGTCAAGACCCAAAAACTCCGCTATTATCAGACGGGCGGAACGGAACGCCGTATCACCGCTGGTTATCGGGGCTGCCACCACGCCGAGCAAGGCAAGGATGCCGCCGGCGACACCGAGCCAGTCGTTGCATACAATGTTGACCACGGCCGGTGCCGATGTATGAAAACCGGACTCGCGCGCAGCCTCCATCAACTGATACCCCGGAGCCGGCGAACCGTAAAAGAAGTACGATGACACCGTTGCCCATATCAGAGCCACAATGCCTTCGGTAATCATGGCACCGTAAAATATCGGGCGACCCATCTTCTCACTCTTTATGCAGCGGGCCATCAGCGGACTCTGCGTGGCATGGAAACCGCTCACCGCACCGCATGCTATTGTGATGAACAGGCACGGGAATATCCCGTCTGTCCACGCCGGATCCGTCTGCATGCCCATATTTCCGAGCCCGTCCCACAGTTCCGGCACGTCAGGCATCTTCACGAACAGGACTATCATGAGGGCGAAAGCCATGAAAAGCAGCGACAGGGCAAACAGCGGATAAATCTTTCCGATAATCTTGTCTATCGGAAGCATGGTCGCTATGACATAGTATGCAAAGATAATGATTATCCACATTACCGAAGACCCGCCGATGGTATGCAGTATCTCTGCCGGACTATATACAAACACTGTGCCCACCATGATGAGAAGCAGGACAGTGAAGACAAGCATCACCTTCTTCGTTGTCATACCGAGATACTTGCCTGTGAGCTGCGGCAGGCTCGCCCCGTCGTTGCGCATCGACAGCATACCGCTGAGATAGTCGTGCACGGAGCCGGCAAATATACATCCCAACACTATCCACAGATATGCCGACGGCCCGAACTTGGCTCCCATTATTGCTCCGAAGATGGGTCCTGTTCCGGCTATATTGAGAAACTGTATCATGAATACCTTCCAGTTGGGGAGGGCTATAAAATCCACTCCGTCCGATTTTGAAACGGCAGGAGTGACGCGGCTGTCGGGCGCGAACACCCGTTCCACGAACCGTCCGTAAAGGAAGTAACCGGCTATCAAAGCCAAAAGGCTGAGGGCAAAAGATATCATTATATTATACTTTACTAAAAAAATCTTTAGTGCAAAAGTAACTATTTAATTTGAGATATGAAAAAATAATCATAACTTTGCGCCCAAATATTTGGAAATATGAAATTCTTTCATCCCGTCAAACGATATATAACAGTTTTTATAATTTTCATTTTAGGAGTGAACAACGGCGCCAACGCACAGCCCGACATACCGAAGCATGAGGTGCGAGCCGTTTGGCTGACAACCATCGGGGGGCTCGACTGGCCGCACTCCTATGCACAATCAGAACGTTCCATAACGGTACAGAAGCGGGAACTCTGCGACATTCTCGACCGTCTGAAGGCGGCAAACATCAACACCGTGCTCCTGCAGACCCGCATACGCGGCACGGTGATATACCCTTCGGCATACGAACCGTGGGACGGATGCCTCTCCGGCACGCCGGGCGTAGCTCCGGGCTACGACGCCCTGAAGTTTGCCATCGACGAATGTCATAAGCGCGGCATGGAGCTGCATGCCTGGGTGGTGACCATACCGGTGGGGAAATGGACAAAGGAAGGGTGCGGGAAGCTGCGTGCCCGATACCCGTCAATGATAAAGAAGATAGGCGATGAGGGATACATGAATCCGGAGCATAAGGAAACCGGGGTGTATCTTGCAAAGATATGCCGTGAAATAACGACCAACTACGACATTGACGGCATCCACCTCGACTACATACGCTATCCCGAAACATGGCCTGGACGCCTGAACAGAGTGCTGGGACGCCACAACATAACGAAAATAGTGGAGCAGATCAACAGTGCCGTGAAAACCGTAAAGCCATGGGTGAAGATGAGCTGTTCGCCCGTCGGCAAATACGATGACCTCACGAGATACAGCAGCCACGGATGGAACGCACACACCAAAGTGTGTCAGGACGCACAGGCCTGGCTGCGCGACGGGCTGATGGACGCACTGTTTCCCATGATGTACTTCAGGGGAGATCAGTTCTATCCCTTTGCGCTCGACTGGCGGGAGAACGACTACGGCCGTATAATCTCCATAGGATTAGGCATTTACTTCATGTCTCCTAAAGAAAAAAATTGGGACATCGACGTCATCACGAGGCAGATGAACGTGACAAGGAGCCAAGGTATGGGACACACGTTCTTCCGCTCGAAGTTCTTCACCGACAATCTGAAGAGCCTCTACGACATAACAAAAGACCGCATAGACAGCCATCCGGCACTTGTTCCGGCCATGACATGGCAGTCGGCAGCAAAGCCCGCAGCACCATCATCGCTCACCCTCAAGGCCACATCCGGCGGCGACCGGCTGTCATGGGCAGGGGCAAAAGACATGTCCGACGGTCCCTATCTCCTGTACAACATCTATGCTTCGGCGGAATATCCTGTCAACACCGGCGATGCCCGCAACCTCATCGCCACACGGTACGAAGACTCCACCATTGTCATACCGCGCAAGAAAGGCAGCGCCCCACTCCACTATGCCGTTACGGCCACCGACCGCTACGGCAACGAGAGCGACCCCGCATGCACCCCATCAGCCGAGAAAAAAAACTTCAAGTCGTGTCTGCCGCTGCTGGCCAACGACGGCAGCACACTGCATGTTCCCGACAAGGGCAAAGTGCTTGATGCAGGTTTCCTCATGATAGAGACCCTGCAGGGCAACATCATAGCCACACGCACGTATCGCGCAAACACCACCGACATATCAGACATACCCGAAGGCATGTACATCCTGAAGTCACTCGGCCGCAAGGGGGTGGCACACCGCATGGGCCACTTCATCATAAGGCGGCAGCAGAAACAGGACTGAGACGAACGCCATCAGTATATACAGTAATACAATAACATAATAAACAACAATCCAAATGCGAAAGACAGTATATGCAATCTTCACGGTTCTTGCGCTGGCAGCATGTCAGGAATCGCTCGAAGACCGGAGTGCAAGAGAAGCCGCCGAGTATACAAAGAAGAAATGCCCGGCAAGAATAGACCAGAACACAGTCATCGACAGCCTCGTATTCGAGCGCGACACCCATACGATGCACTATTACTATACGCTGACGGGAGAGGCCGACAACCCCGAAGCCTTCACACGTTTCAGCGCCGAGAACGTGCTGCTCACACAGCTGAAGAACTCCACAACGATAAAGACGTACAAGGACGCCGGCTACAGCTTCGCATACACATACCGTTCAGGCAAGGAAAAAGGGCGCGTACTGTTTGAAAAGACATTCACCAAGAAGGATTACAAGTAGATTGGTGAGCGTGTGCCGCGATGCAGGCATGGCACAAATCAAGATCAAGTTCATATACACCGTAGGGACATTTTCTTGTATTTGTCCGTCTATAACATGTTGATATTCAACAGTTGTTTGGCGTACAAATACAGGAAAATGTCCCTACAAGTCGTTTCTGTTGCTTTTTGATACAGCCCGTAAAAAACGGCTTTACTCGTCGGCAGGCTTCATGTTGGTGTACACCGTCTGCACGTCGTCAAAATCCTCAAGCTTCTCAACCATCTTCTCTATGGTCTCACGCTCTTCTGCCGTCACCTCTTTCAGGTCGTTGGGGATGCGTGTGAACTCGGCTCCGGTCACCTCGAAGCCCTCGCTCTCCAAGTGCTTCTGAATCTCTCCGAAGCTCTTCGGGTCGCCGTAAATAGTGATTTCGCCGGCCTCCTCGTCCTCGTCGAACTCATCCTCAACACCGTAGTCGATAAGATCGAGAATCATCTCGTCCATATCCAAACCGTCCTTCTTCTTGAAAGTGAACACACTCTTGTGATCGAAAAGGAACGAGAGGCTGCCCTGAGTGCCAAGGTTTCCGTTGAACTTGTTGAACACCGAGCGCACATCACCCACGGTACGTGTGGTATTGTCGGTCAGAGTCTCGACAAACACGGCTACACCGTGAGGGCCGTATCCCTCGTATGTCACCTCCTTGTAGTCGCTCTGGTCCTTGCCCATGGCGTTCTTTATGGCACGCTCGATGTTATCCTTCGGCATGTTCTCACGCTTGGCATTGGCAATGATGGCACGCAGTGTAGGATTGTTCTCGGGTTCCGGTCCTCCAGCCTTCACCGCAATGGCAATCTGCTTGCCGATCTTTGTAAACGTACGGGCCATGTGTCCCCATCTCTTCAGCTTTGCAGCTTTACGATATTCAAATGCTCTTCCCATTGGAATAATGTTTTTAGCGGAGCTCTGCTCCCAGTTTATTCTTTAAATTTGTTATCAACTTGTTCATTATGGCGTCTATCTGCTTGTCGTTGAGCGTCTTCGTCTCATCCTGCAGGATGAAGTTAACGGCATAACTCTTCTTGCCCTCTGGCAAATGCTCACCCTCATAAACATCAAAGAGAACAACGCTCTTCAGAAGTTTCTTCTCTGTCTGGTGGGCAATCTGCTCAATCTGAGCGAACTCTACATTCTTGTCTACGAGCAATGCAAGGTCGCGGCTCACTGAAGGATACTTGCTGATGTCGGTGTAAGTAAGGTTCACCTTCTTCACTGCCTTCATCAGGTTATCCCAGTGGATATCAGCATAGAATACATCCTGCTCGATCTCGTATGCCGTCTTCTG
>NZ_URNN01000076.1 GCF_900549175.1 uncultured Prevotella sp.
GTGCTCTGTTCTAAGCATGGATAGCAGCTGCATGGGTATTCGCTGAATAGTTACCAAAGAAAAAGACGGGAAAAAGTTGTGTTGTCTGAGAAAATTTGTAAATTTGCAAACAATATGACCTCCCACGCTTCCCATAGACCAGCGCACCTGGGGAGGTCTTCGAGTTTTTATAGGCTTGTGGTTACAAATATCTACAACAAGAGACCTTTCAGTTTGTTGGAACAAGTGGATAAACTGGAAAGTAAAGGACTGCTTTTGGATGACAAGAAAGAAGCGGAGCGATTTCTATTTGATGTAAGTTATTACAGACTTCGTGCGTATACTTATCCATTTCAAGACAATAGCGAAGATGGTGGGCATTTGTTTGTAGAGGATGACATTCGTTTTGCGGAAATCATAGACCTTTATAAGTTTGACCGTGATTTGCGCTTTTTAGTGTTTAATGCTATTGCAAAAATTGAGGTTTCCGTCCGTGCCCGTATGACACAAATTTACTCAGACGGGACTAATTGTAGCCATTGGTTTCTTGATAGAAATTTGTATCGTTGTGACTTCAACAGACTTGTCGAAGATATTTCTGCAGACGTAAGTCGTAGTAATGAAGATTTTATCAAGCATTACAACAACAAGTATAGCGAACCGAGACTTCCACCTTGTTGGATGTCTCTTGAAGTGGTTTCTTTCGGAACGCTTAGTCGTCTTTACCAATCTTTGAAGAAAGATGACAATAAGAAACGGTTGGCACAATCGTATGGTATAACGGATATAAACGTGTTTGAGAATTGGCTTCATGCCATTTCCAACCTCCGTAACTGTTGTGCACATCATGGGCGGATATGGAACCGTCGTTTCATGGTCAATATGGTATTGCCCTACAATACATTACGACAATTTATGAACAGAGATTGTTTGCCTACTATCAAGCGAAACAAACTTTTCCCCTTACTATCTGCCATAAAATTTCTTTTGGACTCCATTGACACATCTAATGACTTCAAAGAAATCTTATTCTCACTGCTGAATAGGGACATCCGCTTGTTGTCTTTGCATGATATGGGCTTTCCGAGCTGCTGGAAACAGCTTCCCGTTTGGCAATAATGTTTTCATATATTAACTTATGAATAAGACTTTTGTATGAGTTTGATTTCCGTCAACAGACCAAACTCTGTGACAAGTATAGGAAATAACGTATTTTATATTTATCTTTGCAAAAACTTAATATTATATAAAAAAACAGACATGAAACTGAACAAGGAAGAGAGAGTGCGCCGTGCGGAAGAACTTTTCATGAAAGGGTACAACTGCTCGCAGTCGGTTGTGGCGGCTTTTGCCGACATCTACGGATATACGGAAGAACAGGCGTTGAGGCTCAGCGCGGGTTTTGGCGGCGGCATAGGACGCATGCGTATGACGTGCGGTGCGGCATGCGGTATGGTGACATTGGCCGGCATGGACTGCGGTTCCGTAACGGCGGGCGACCGCGAAGGCAAGTCGGCCAACTACCGGGTGGTGCAGCAGTTGATGAAACGGTTTGAGGAGATGCACGGTTCCGTGATTTGTGCCGAGCTGCTGAAACTGAAGAAGGGCGCTTCGCTGAGTTATGAGGCAAGCGAGCGTACGGCGGAATACTACAAGACGCGGCCGTGTGTGAGCCAGATAGTGTCGGCGGCGAAGATATACGCGGAGTATCTTGAATCGTTAGAGGACGAATGACAAACAACAATTAGAATAATGATGAAACAAGACGAAAAAGACATGATGCAGCTGCCGGAAAACGCTTTCCGCGAGCTGCACGAAGGGGAGAGCTATGAGCCGATAATGAATCCGCGCGAGAACTGCCCCGAAGTGAACGCATGGTCGGTGACGTGGGGTGTGCTTATGGCTATGCTCTTCTCGGCTGCCGCCGCCTATCTGGGCCTGAAGGTTGGACAGGTGTTTGAAGCCGCCATACCGATAGCCATCATTGCCGTAGGTGTGTCGACGGCCGCCAAGCGCAGCCGCGCGCTGGGCGAGAATGTAATCATACAGAGCATAGGTGCCTGCTCGGGAGCCGTGGTGGCCGGAGCCATCTTCACACTGCCCGCCATATACATATTGCAGGCCAAGTATCCGGAGATGAGCGCATCGTTCGTGAAGATATTCATCTCGTCGCTGCTGGGCGGCATCATCGGAATACTGTTCCTCATACCGTTCCGCAAGTATTTCGTGAGCGACATGCACGGCAAGTATCCCTTCCCCGAGGCCACGGCCACCACGCAGGTGCTCGTGAGCGGTGCCAAGGGCGGCAACCAGGCCAAGCCGCTGCTGCTGGCCGGACTTGTCGGCGGACTGTACGACTTTGCCGTGGCCACTTTCGGATGGTGGAACGAGAACGTCACATCGCGCATGATAGGTGCGGGCGAGACGCTGGCCGAACGTGCCAAGCTCGTCTTCAAGGTAAACACCGGCGCCGCCGTCCTCGGATTGGGATATATCGTCGGGCTGAAGTATGCGCTCATCATCTGTCTCGGCTCGCTGGCCGTATGGTGGCTTGTGGTGCCGGGCATGTCGATAGTGTTCCACGATGCCGTGCTCAACGCATGGGACCCCACGATAACGAAGACCGTGAGTGAGATGAGCCCTGAAGAGATATTCCGCTCCTACGGCAAGTCGATAGGCATCGGTGCCATTGCCATGGCCGGTATCATAGGCATCATCAAGTCGTGGGGCATCATAAAGGGGGCCGTGAGTCTTGCCGCACGCGAGATGAAGGGCGGCAGCGGCGACGTCGGAAAGGAACAGTTGCGCACGCAGCGTGACATATCGTTCAGGTTCATAGCCATAGCCTCTATTGCCACCATAGTCATCACGTTCCTGTTCTTCTGGTTTGGCGTGATGGACGGCAACATGCTCTTCGCCCTTGTGGCCATAGTGCTTGTGGCCGTCATTGCCTTCCTGTTCACTACCGTTGCAGCCAATGCCATAGCCATCGTGGGAAGCAATCCCGTGTCGGGCATGACGCTGATGACGCTCATCCTTGCGTCTGTCGTCATGGTGGGCGTGGGTCTGAAGGGTACCGGCGGAATGGTGGCCGCGCTGATAATGGGTGGCGTGGTGTGTACGGCGCTGTCCATGGCCGGCTCGTTCATCACCGACCTTAAGATAGGCTATTGGCTCGGCACCACTCCCAAGAAGCAGGAGTCGTGGAAGTTCCTCGGCACGCTCGTCTCGGCGGCAACCGTCGGCGGCGTGATGATGCTGCTCAACGAGACCTACGGCTTTGCCAGCGGACAGCTTGCCGCACCGCAGGCCAACGCCATGGCTGCCGTCATCGACCCGCTCATGAACGGTATCGGCGCGCCGTGGATTCTCTATGCCATAGGTGCCGTTCTGGCCATCGTCCTCACATGGTGCAAGGTGCCGGCTCTGGCCTTTGCCCTCGGCATGTTCATACCCATGGAGCTTAACGTGCCGCTCGTTGTCGGCGGAGCTATTAACTGGTATGTCACCACGCGCACCAAAGACGAGAAGAAGAACAAGGAGCGCGGCGAGATGGGCAACCTGATAGCCTCGGGCTTTATTGCCGGCGGTGCGCTGATGGGCGTGGTGAGTGCCATCCTGCGTTTCGGCGGAGTGAGCTTCGACTATGAGGCATGGTGGGCCAACCCGCTGTCAGAGCTGTGCTCGCTTGTGGCCTACGTGCTTCTGATAGCCTACTTCATACGTGCCACGAAAGTGAAGTAAGATAGTTAAACGGTCTGTTCGTTAAAATAATAATCATATATGGCCCCAAATATATCATTTTCGAGTCATGGCAAGATAACAGACATAAGACAGGAATGGGAGACGCTTGACCGAATGGCCGAAGAACGGCAGGACATCGCATACGCCGCCTACTCATTCTATCAAACTTACGTTTGGAACAAGTTCCTCTATGACCACATACGAAGCAAACTAATGAATCGGCTTACCTCCCGGCTCGTCTATATACTGATGAGACGGGACGGTAAGCCGTTTGCCGTTCTCCCGTTTATTGTCACACGCAGCTCATCGAAGGTGCGTTTCCCGTCATGCTTTGTTGCCGGCATTCTGAACGTGTCAATGCCCCAAATTTTCGGGGGGGTAAAAACGGATATAACACGTTCTCAGACAGGGAGTTGGATGCCTTGCTGGAATATGTAGAGACGGAATTTTCCCATTACCATCTCAGTCTGGCCGACGTCCCGCAGTGTGCGCCTTTCGCCGGTGTAATGAGAAGGCTTGCCGGCAACGGAGAGTTTAGCGAGCGCACGAGCTACCATGTGCCGCTGTCGGCTTTTGCGACAGTTGAAGAATACATTGGCTCTTTGTCTAAGAACATCTACAAGAACATCCGCAAGTCGTACAACCATCTGAAGACAGACGGCCGGGAGATGGCGTTGAAAATCTATACGCGGGACACCCTGCCTGATGACAGCTATCTCTATCAGTTGTGGCGGATATATTTCGTGAGGAAACTGGCATGGCGATCGAAGAAGGCGAACATGACGAACAGTATGGTGGCGCGTATCAAAGCCATGCTGGAAGCGAAGGGCGGATGTGCCACCCGAAGCCTGAAGGTGCTGAAGGAGAGCCGTCTTTATGTGTTGGAGATAGATGGCCGCCCGGCCGCATTTATGATTGTGTATGCTCACCGGCGCCATTTGCTCATGCCGCGGCTGGCCATCGACATGGGCTTCAGCCGCTATTCACCCGGTATTATCATGTTGCTTGAAGCTGTAAAGTTGTGGATTGACGAAGGATTTGTTGACTTCGACATGTGTCGTGGCGACGAAAGGTACAAGATGGACATGGGTGGCGTCAACGAACCGTTGTGCAGGATAGAGCGCAGAAGAAGAGGATAGAATGTTATCTTCAAGAAACCGATAGCATCATGGATGCCGTTCCGTTTTCGCAACAAATGTAAAATAACAGTTTGACAGTCATTTGAATACACAAAATACACAAGATTGTGTTACACAACCTTGTGTATTTTGTGTATTTTTGTTATATTTGTCGCGTATTACATCCAAGGTGCGTGAGGCCGGGGCAAAGCATCGTGCCGCCCAATGAGGTTTTTCATACGTGCCACGAAAGTGAAATGACAGTTTTTCTAAAGCAAATAGATATGAACAGATTCGTATGTATCATGCTGTTCTCCCTCCTCCAGCTCTGTGCCGGTGCTCAGGGTTGGAGGGAGCATGACCATGACAAGGAGGAGTATTACAAGACGTCGTTCGAGGTGTTTTTCGGCGGCAAGCCGTTGAAGGACGCCAATGCGTCCACTTTCAAGGTACTTGAATACGGCTATGCCAAGGACGCTTTCAGGGTTTATTACCGCGGCAAGACGCTGAAAGACGCCAATGCCCCGACCTTCAAGTTGCTGAAGCGCGGTTATGCCAAAGATGCCTTCAGAGTTTATTACCACGGCAAGACGCTGAAAGATGCCAATGCCCCGACTTTCAAACTGCTTAAAGACGGCTATTCAAAAGATGCCTTCAGGGTGTATTATCGCGGTGAGACGGTGAAGGAAGCCAACGCCACGACATTCAAGGTAGATGACCATGGCTATGCCAAAGACAATTTCCGTGCTTTCTATAAGGGGAAGTGTATAAGCAGATAGGGGAGTGTTTTGTAAGCAAATAAAAAGTGGAGACTAATCAATGAGACAAATCATCTTATCGTTCATTATGACGTTCGGCACCATGACATCTGCGGCTGCCGACTACAACATCACGGCTTATGGAGCCGTAAGTGACACAACGCGTCTGAGCACCGTGGCGGTGCAGCGCGCCATCGACGAATGTTCGCAGGCCGGAGGCGGGCGTGTGACCGTGCCCGCGGGAGCCTATAAGATAGGCACCGTCATCCTCAAAAGCAACGTCAACCTGCATCTTGAGCACGGCGCTACGCTCTATGGCAGCACCGATTTGGCCGACTACCGCCCGATGAAGTCGGACTATGTGTCGTTGCGCACCCAGACCGAGACCATACAGCTGATATACGCCGACGATGTGGACAACGTTGTTATAGACGGCTACGGCACTATCGACGGCCGCGGGCGGGCGTTCAAGAAACTGTCGTGGAACGACGAGGGCATCACGCGGCCCCACCTGCTGCGCTTCATCCGCGGACGGGGCATCACGGTGAAGGACATCACCCTTCGCAACAGCGGATGCTGGATGCAGCACTATCTGGCCTGCGACCGTGTGCGCATAGACGGCATACGGGTGTTCAACCGCAACAACTACAACAACGACGCGCTCGACCTCGACGGCTGTCACGACGTTGTGGTTACGGGCATGCTGGCCGACAGCGACGACGATGCCATAACGCTGAAGAGCACGTCGCCGCGCCTCTGCGAGAACATCACCATCACCGGATGCGTGGTGAGCAGCCACTGCAATGCCATAAAGCTCGGCACGGAGACCAACGGGGGCTTCCGCAACATCAACATCAGCGGCATCTGCGTGAAACCATCCGAAGATCAGTCGTCACAATACTTCGGATTGCCACGCGGAATATCCGCCATCTCGCTTGAAATCGTCGACGGCGGCGTGCTCGAGAACGTGAACGTGAGCGACATCACGGTCGAGGGCACCGAGTCGCCCATATTCGTGCGGCTGGCCAACCGTGCCCGCGGATATTACGACGGGCAGAAGATAGACCGTGTGGGCCGCATCGACGGTGTGCACATAAGCAATGTGTTTGTCAACAATGCCGGTCCCACGGGATGTTCCATAACCGGACTGCCCGGCCATCCCGTCGAGAACGTCACGCTGAGCGGCATCACAATATGCCACGCCGGAGGCCAGAACCGCCTGCCCGTACCCGCCGACGAGAAGGAGAAGGAATATCCCGAAGCCACAATGTGGGGAGTGCTGCCCGCCCGCGGCTTCTTCGTGCGCCACGCCCGCGGCATAAAGTTCGAGAACATAGAGATACGCACCGCCGCGCCCGACGCCCGGCCGGAGTATGTGCTGGAGGATGCTGACGTGGATAAATGATCAGGAAATGCCGATTTTTCCATCCACATGCCCGATATATATGGTTTTCCCGTCACTTTCGTCAGTGCTGAAATGGATGCGGCCACCCCCCGGGGTATATCTTAAATGCCATTCGCAATTACGGGTCTTGCCGTCATCAAACATGATATCCATTTCCGGAAGTTTTCTACGCTGCTCGTGTTCGGGAGAGGCTTTATATTGGAATAATTCCTTTCTTAATCCAATGCCGCTCAGTTTTGTGGCGGCATTGTTTATATCTTTCAGTCTGTAATAGATTTGTTCGATTGCCGGTCTGTCGTGATTCTTTTTTATCTGTTCTTTTGCTTTTTGAGAGAATATTAAGTTAGGGAATAATTCTCCAAGTTGCAAAAACAAATCCAGTCCAGTCGATGGAATGGCCGTGGTGAACAAGTCTTCTATTCCATCAATATGTGAAGTGACAGAAACATTTCTGCATGTGGTTTCTATAGTTTGTTCTGAAATCTCTTTTTCCTCATTTTCTGTAAGCTGTTTAAGCTCTATTTTATAGACAGACTCATCCCATCCCGCATTGGAAAGGCTGATGGAAAATGTATTGTTTATTTTTTCTGAAGCCAGACCAAGACCGATACATTTCTTGCCTCTGCATGTTGCTTCCATAAAATATTCTTTTTCCAGTTCCTCCATAGGGTTTTCAATGGTTGTCATCATACCGAGTATCAATGCTTTCTTTTCATGGTCAATGATAGTGTCATCATAAAGAATTTTTTGGAAAAAGATGGTTTGTGTAAGCTGGTACAGTCCGATTTTCTTGTCTAAATTTATGCCACTAACCTTCTTCTCGCTTAAGGCTTTCAAACATTCAATCAATGTGTTTATAACCTTTTCCAGGTCTTTTTCATTGATACATCCGTCTGCTGACAATTCATTGAAATAAGCGAACATAGATATTTGCGGTTAGATGAGTTTTACCAAAGTGTCTTCCCATGTGTCAAAAAAGAATGGCGGGCGATCAGACAGTTTGCCGTTGTCGTAGATTTTAATTTCGTTTGTGAAGGTAACCAACTGCTTGTTGATTGGTTTACGCTGAACGAATATCAGATTGACATCCGATTCCTTTTCCAATACATTTTCTTTACGTGCCAACCTTATGCCATTCAACAGATGGTCGCTATGGGTTTCTGTTATTACTTGTGCCCCACAGGCAACAGCCTTGCCAATCATCTGTCCGAGTCTGACCTGAGCAGAAGGATGTATATGGGCCTCGGGATTTTCTATCAGAATCAAGTCGCCGGCCTTTGCTTTCAAAAGTGCAGTGACAACGGGAAGTACGAAAGAGAAGCCGAACCCGACTTGTAAGGCGGAGTAATGTTCCCAGGCGTCATCCAGCCGATATTCTAATTTCACTGTTTGTGGATCTGTCGCTTGGGTGTAAGTGGCCATATTCATGTTCATTATCCAGCTCATCCACGCATTTACGTTGTTAATAAGCTGTTTGTCAATATCACGATTGCCTCCTTTTTCAAACAACATACCGGCCATGCCGATTTCCTCATTTTTCAGTAGAGACTGATATAAATATGCCGGAGTCAGTTCGCCTTGTATTCCTAATTTGGTGTTGTATGCTTTGTCGCTTTGTATTCTGTATTCTGCTCTCGGTCCTAATCTTTCTGCCGTCAGAAATTCCATCGTGTCTGAAAAGAGAGACATTGACTTGTACTCTCCGCCTTCATACGTGCATGAAGGATTGGTTTCAGTAGGGTCTTGTGCATTTATTATCCATTTATGATAGCCACATTCCGTATCAATGGAAACAGACATTTCTCTTTGTGAAGCCATGGTGTAGCATGCCACATCTGAATTCTCCAAATTAACGAAATGCCCGTTCAGTCGTATTTGTTTTTCACTTTTATTCAGGTAGTCCACATCAAAACTTTGTTTCAGCATGAGTAATGATTGCAGGATGCTTGACTTGCCCATACCGTTAATACCGGCAATAAGAGTCAGAGGAGCGATGTTGAACTCTTCGTCTTCGTAGCTTTTAAAGTTTGTCAGCGATATTTTCTGTATCATAATATTATAGTATTGTATGGATTCGGTCTTGAATGTCATCAATGATATCTTGTGGCGTACCCGGATTTATTATATAGCATGGAACTTCTGATTTTAAAAAATGATGTTTGAGGAACGGGCTCATTTCGTTGAAATATACATTTTCCGGCAAGCGGGAATAGAAAATATTTTTCAATGCAAATTTATTGTTGGCAAAATTCCAAATTGCCTGAAGCCTTTTTTCCCCATCCATTATATACCAAGGATTATGACTCCCGTCAAACACTAATGGCAGAAGCGGTAGGTCCATCATTACAGACTCTATAAATGAGGAGTAGCAGGATGGAGCGTCTCGGTTTGTGTATTTTCTGAAAACATTATCACGAAATATAATACGCTCGTAATCTATCCTGTCAATCAGTTGTTTGACAGACATGGACTGAGTCCTAAAACTAACATAGTCTGATGAATACATATTATATCGCGATTATTTCTAATACAAAGATAATCCTTTTTTTTTATTTATAGTTCCACGTGTTTCTTTTTTATTAATAATTAACCCGTTGTCGGAAAAATGTGTAATGTGGTGTAAATCCGAAGTAATAACGTTATACGGTTTAGGTAACAGCATTACTTGAACCGTATAACATTCTCAAAAATTCTGACTATAATTTTTCATTCTTTTCCGCCGGGAGCCGTAATCTTCCTGTATATCAGCTCAATCTTGGTGTATTTTCTTTCCCGGGCGTTGTTCCAGTGCTCCATCAGGCCGAGGGGCTGCGTCAGGGGCTTCCCGTCCTGCATGTATGCGGTGCCGCTCGGTGCGTCGGGTATCGATGCCGCTTCACGCAGATACTCGTCGCAATAGTTCAGGCTGCCGTAGTCGGGCCATTCGCCTATAATCATGTCCATGGCCACTGCGTCGCAGGCCACACCGTCCTGTGAGGCGATGAGCGAGCAGCACCACGTGCCGCCGAAAGGCTCCGATGTCCACCGGCCTGTGGGCGGTCCGTTCACACCGCGCGAGCCGTAGCTGCCGTCGATGAGATACAGCAGACACTTGCCGCCCATGTCCTTGTGGGCCATGAAGTCGACGAACGTCTTGTATCCCGGCTTGCCGTGCTTCTTGTCCTGACTGATGTTGTTGTGGGCGTTCTGTCGCCAGTGCAGCGCAATGTCGGTGGCTCCGTACCAGTTTTTTGCCGTCAGTGTCACTCCGGGACCGTTGTGGGTCTTCAGCAGTGCCGAGTTTATCAGGTAGTCGGCATCCACGATGCAGCGTGCAAGTCCGCGGGCCATGCGCCCATTGTCGGCGGAGTATACTATGCGGTCTTTGTAATACTCGCACTTCACGCGGCCGTCGCCTCCGATGTTGTCGATGAAGACGACACCGGGAAACTCCCTGTGCACCTTGTTGTATATGCTGTCGGTGATGGCGCGGCTCGGTTCGCAGATGATGATGTCGGACTCGGCCACGCCTGCGTCGTTGACGAGTGAGCGCACGAGTGCCAGGGTCATGAACGGCGACGAGTTCAGCTCTACGGTGTCGCGGTGGGTGATGGCGTTGTTCATGTTCAGCTTTACGGCTATCTTCTCACCCCTGCGGTAGCCCCTCGTTCCGCGCCCGTGCTCCTTGTTGAAGTTGCCGAACAGGGCTCGCCACGCCTTTTTGGCACTTTTTGTGCCGGCAAGTTCCGTCACGGCTCCGCGCACCATGGCATCGGCCATGGGCTGGCTGTTCCACCTGTCTTCAACCCACAGGCCTGTTTGTCCGTCCCATGAGGCCACGCCCGGACCGTGCATCCATGCCACGCGCCCGGGATGTATGCCGCGCCCCTTGCCCATAGGCTCGTTGGGACCGACAAACAGCCGTGGCATCCTTTTCTTTTTCTGTTCCTGTGTCTGTTCCGTGTTCTGTGCCATGGCGCACAGTGCTATGACGGCGGCAGACAACAGCATGATGATACGTTTGTTCATAAATAAAGATGTATAAGCGGTTTGTGATTTTTGATTCATTCCTAAAAAGATTCCCCAAAGGAATCCTTTATGTAGCTATTGTCTTTAACTCCTGAGCGGCGCAGCCGCGATAACTCCTCTAACTCCTTTAACTCCTTCGAAATGTTTTCATGACCTGATCAGATATCTGAAGAAGTCGAACTGAGCCTTGCCGCCGCCCGTTTTTCCGTCGGGGCAGACCGGTGCCGGGTCATAGCAAAACAGTCCTATGCGCAGCCCTTTCCAGTAGCCCTCGCGCATGGCGAACGGTTGGCCGGCGGGAATGAATGTCTTGCCGTCGGTGCTGTAATGGAAGCGGTGTGAGTTGGTGTTGTTGTCGATGCTCACCCGCAGCCACACCCTGTCATGCCGTCCGGCAGCTACTGTCACACGCTGTCCGTCGCACTCGGTGAATATGCCGTCGGGCGACACGCCTATGCCGCGGAAGGTCTTGCCCGTGCAGAGCAGTCCGGCCACGGCACTGCCGGTCAGGTCGCGGCAGTCTACGAGTGTCGTCGCCTCGCTTTGGTAGCCCGTAACTTTCTGCGTAAGCATGTTGCGGCAGTCGCGCAGACTGTCGGCGTGCATGGCGTGCAGCGTGAGCCATCCGTCGCGTTCGCCGAGGCTCCACATGCTGTCTACGGGGTTGTGGCACCACTGCCATTGCAGGCCGAGGGCCGACTGCTGTTGTCCGCGCCAATATATGTTGTCGGCTGTAAACTCGTCAGATGTCTGTGGCAGTTCCGGACGTGTGTCAGCGTTTGTCGCGGGCTTTGAGTATGATGTTACCGGCTCGCCGATGCCGTTGCCGTCGTAATCCTCGCCTATGTCGAGCCATCCGTCGGCGGTCCATCGTGCCGGTTGCAGATGAACGACACGTCCCAGCGGAGTCACCGACTGGAAATGCAGAAACCACCACTGCTCCCCGTCGGGCGTGTCGACGAGCGCACCCTGGTGCGGGCCGTTCACGCCGGTGGTGCCCTGCTCCAGCACGATGCGCCGTTCGTAAGGGCCGTATATGTTGTCGGCACGTAGCAGCGTCTGCCATCCTTCGCCCACACCGCCTTCGGGTATCGAGAGATAGTAGCGCCCGCCGCGCTTGAGCCACTTCGTGCCTTCGGCCACGGGTCCCTCATACACCGTACGCCCCTCGTCAAGTAGTTCGCGGCCGTCGGGCGACATGCGGTGCACTATTATCGGACCCGCCCCGTGCACGCTGTGGCCCAGGTAGGCCTGGCCGTCATCATCCCACAGGGGGCACGGGTCCTCCCATTTCTTCACGCGCCTTACGCAGTGCAGCGGTGTCCACGGTCCGGCGGGGTCGGTGGCCGTCGACATGAACAGCCCTTCATGCGGCGTGCAGAAGAACACCCAAAAGCGTCCGTCGTGCCAGCGTATGCTCGGCGCCCACGAACCGCCAGCGTAACGCTTGTTGTCATCCCATCCGGGATAGTCGAAGCGGTCGTATATCTGGCTTACGATGTGCCAGTTTACAAGGTCGTCTGATTCAAGAACCTGCATCCCTATGAAATGGAAATCGGATGCCACCATGTAGTATTTGCCGCCCACGCGTATCACGTCGGGGTCGCTGTAGTCGGCGTTGAGTACGGGGTTGCGGTATGTGCCGTCATCCATGTCGCCCCACGACAGTTGCGCCGTGGCAGTGGCTGACATGCACGAGAATACGATTGCCGGTAGTATGTTTCTTGCTCTCATATCGGTAAAATAACATTCTGCATCGGCAAAGATATATGAAAAAATCAAGAAATCGGATGCCTATTGAAAAAATATGTGTAAATTTGTGCAGACCTTATCGTCATGATGTTCAAATAAACCTAATGTGTGTCATGGAACAATTACTTCACTATGTGTGGCGCCACCGCCTGCTGCCGTTGAAAGAGCTTGCCACCACCGGCGGGCAGAGCGTAGAGCTGATAGACCCGGGGCTGCCCAACACAAATGCCGGGCCCGATTTCTTCAACGCCAAGGTGAAGATAGGGGGCACCCTGTGGGTGGGTAACGTAGAGATACACCAGCGGGCGTCCGACTGGCATCTTCATGGCCATCACCGCGACAGACGCTATGACAATGTTGTGCTTCATGTGGTGGGCGAGGCCGATGTTGCCGTAACCGACACCGAAGGCCGTGCTATACCACAGATGGTGCTGGAGGTTCCGCAGGGTGTGGCGGAGAACTATGCCGCGCTGATGCGTGAAGACCGCTTCCCGCCGTGCCACCGTATAGTGCCGGAGCTGCCGCGGCTTACCGTAAGTTCGTGGCTGGCGGCACTGCAGACCGAGCGTTTGGAACGCAAGACGGACGATATACGGCGGCGTGCCGGACAGTGCGGCGGCTCGTGGGAAGACACCCTCTTCATGACGCTGGCCCGCAACTACGGTTTCGGTATCAACGGCGACGCCTTTGAGGAGTGGGCCGCGCGCGTGCCGCTGACGGCCGTAGCCCATCATCGTGACGACCTGTTTCAGACGGAGGCGATATTCATGGGGCAGGCCGGACTGCTCTCTGCCGATGCCATGCCGGAGCGCTATCGCGAGGCAGCGGCGGGTGACGACTATTTCCGGCGGCTGTCAGCCGAATACCGTTATCTGGCACACAAGTTCTCACTCGAACCGATGGACTGGCACAGGTGGCATTTCCTGCGGTTGAGGCCGCAGAACTTTCCGCACATACGTATCTCACAACTCGCGCATCTCTATCACGGACAGCGTATGGGACTGCGGGCGCTGACGGAGTGCGCCACCGTCGACGAGTTGCGGCAGTTGCTCCGTACGCAGGTCACGGACTATTGGCAGACGCATTATGCCTTTGGCCGTGAGAGTGCCCGTAACGACAAGTGCATGTCGGCATCGTCTATAGACCTGATAATCATCAATACGGCCATCCCGATGCTCTTTGCCTACGGGCGTCATACGTTGCGTGAGGCACTGTGCGACAGGGCGGTGGATTTTCTTGACACCATGCGTGCCGAGAACAACCATATCGTGCGTATGTGGTGCGACTGCGGCATGAAGGTGCGTTCGGCCGGTGACAGTCAGGCGCTCATACAGTTGAAGAACGAATACTGCGACCGCCGCGACTGTCTGAGGTGCAGGATAGGTTATGAATATATGAAGAGGACGGCCCCCTCCGACTCCCCCAAAGTGGAGAGCCCGAGATGATGAAGGGTCGTGACGGTATGTGAACGATTTAAAACATTTACGATGGATTATATATACGAAACGAGAATGATGGTGCGCGACTATGAGTGCGACATCGAGGGGATAGTGAACAATGCCAATTACCTGCATTATGCCGAGCACACGCGGCATCTCTTTCTGCGTCATTGCGGATTGAGTTTTTCCGATATGCACAGCCGTGGCACCGATGCCGTGGTGGCGCGGATGAACCTGCAGTACAAGACGCCGCTGCGCAGTGACGATGAGTTCATCTCGCGGCTCGCAGTGCGGAAGGAGGGTCTGCGCTATGTCTTCCATCAGGACATCTTCCGTGCCTCTGACGAGAAACTGTGTTTCCGCGGGGTGATAGACGTGGTTTGCCTCATTGGCGGAAAGCTGGCGGAGAGCAGGGAGATTGATGAGGTTTTGGGAGAATTAGGAGTTAAAGGAGTTTAAAAGTGAGTATTTAGGGAGTTAAGGAGTTAAAGGGAGTTAAGGAGTTAAGCCAATACTTTCAAGCCGTGAAAAGGATCGCATATATATCTTCAACAAGGATTTTATTTCTTTAACAGGAGTATTGGCTTAACTCCTTAGCGACCGTAGGGAGCGATAACTCCCTTTAACTCCTTAACTCCTAAAAAACTTCTAAGTTTTTGGGAAGTATATGCAACAAGAGACACTATATGCAATGGCGCTCACGCGCATCAGCAATTTCAATTTCCGTACGGCGTTGGCCCTTTACCGTGAGTTGGGCAGTGCCGTGGCCGTTTACGAACATCGCAACGATATCGGTGACGTGCTGCCCGGGTGTTCGCCGCGTCTGGTCAGTGCACTGGGCGATTGGGATGCGGTTCTGCGCAGGGCCGAAGACGAGGCCCGTTTCATGCAGGACCACGGCATCACGGCGTTTACGCTGAATTCCGACAGCTATCCGCAGCGGCTTAAAGACTGCGACGATGCTCCGATAGTGCTTTACTATAAAGGCTCCGCTGATATCAACATGCGGCGGGTGGTGAGCATTGTGGGAACACGTCACTGCACTGTCTACGGGCAGGAACTCATACGCCGTTTCATTGCCGGCCTGAAGCAGTTGTGCCCCGAAGTCCTCATTGTCAGCGGCCTGGCCTACGGTGTTGACATCTGCGCACACCGCAATGCCCTTGCCTGCGGATACGATACGGTGGGTGTGCTGGCTCACGGTCTCGACATGATATACCCGTCGGCGCATCGCCATACGGCTGAGGAGATGCTGTCGCACGGCGGACTGCTCACCGAATTCATGTCGTGTACCAATGCCGACAAGGTTAATTTCGTACGCCGCAACCGTATAGTAGCCGGCATGGCCGATGCCACTGTCATTGTCATTGTGGAGTCGGCAGCCAAGGGCGGCGGGCTTATCACGGCCTCGATAGCTTCCGGTTACGGGCGCGATGTCTTTGCTTTTCCGGGTGCAGTGGGTGCTCCTTATTCTGAGGGTTGCAACAATCTCATCCGTGACAACGGGGCCGCCATGATAACCTCTGCCGCCGATTTCGTGAAGGCCATGGGGTGGGGATGTGATGCCGTGCTCACCAAGGCCAAGGCCGCGGGCATAGAGCGTCAGCTGTTTCCTGAGCTTGAACCTGATGAGCAGCTCATCGCCGACTTGCTGGGCAAGACCAACGACTTGCAGATAAACATCATTGCCGTGAAGACGGGCCTGCCGATAAACCGTGTCACCGCCTTGCTCTTCCAGATGGAGATGAAGGGCGTGCTGCGCCCGTTGGCCGGAGGTACATACCATCTTCTTGTGATGTAATGCAGATTTGATGATTAATGGAATAACTTCCGCATTTAGGGCGTCATCCTAATGATTATCATAAATGGGTATTAAGAGATGAAAGCAATCGATTTAACACCAAATATGAACCGACAGAATTTCATATTAGATTTTAAGAGAAGAGTTATAGAACCAGTAAGGGCTAATCCTGATATTTTGTATAAGAAATATTGGCAGAATACTTATAAACACTAAATTTTGTAAATATCTTCTTTAAAAGAGGGCTATTTATGAATAAAAAATATAATTTCTAATATTTATATATATATTTGCATTTGAT
>NZ_URNN01000077.1 GCF_900549175.1 uncultured Prevotella sp.
CTCTGCCCCGGGCTATGGGCTTGTTGGGCTTTCAGCCCGATACTTGGCATGTGACATTCCACTCCATATATCGGATAAACCGATAAATGTTACATAAAAATCAGAATAGCGGAACGAGATATTTCGCCATCAGATAGCCGGCCGCCATGAGCCAGATGAAAAGGATGAAGGCGAGGAGGAACGGCTTGAAGCCCGCCTTGCGGAACTTGTCGATGCTCGTTTCGGCACCGAGTGCCGTCATGGCCATAGTGAGGAGGAAGGTGTCGAAGCCGTTGATGAAGTCGACAACGCCGGCAGGCAGCAGGCCGAACGAGTTGAACCCGATGACCACGAGGAAGAGTATGGCGAACCACGGCACGGATATCTTCGAACGGGTGCCGCCGTCTGCGGCATCGCCGCCGGCCGCCATGCCCTTCAGTGCGGCACGCGACACGCTGTAACTGAGCACGAACAGCACCGGCACGAGCATCATCACACGTATCATCTTGACGATGATGGCCGTGTTTGACACCTCCATGCCCATGGCGTTGCCCGCACCCACGGCATGGGCAACCTCGTGGATGGTCGACCCGGTGAACACTCCCATGGCGTCGGGCGAAAGGTCCATCACTCCGCTACGGTAGAGAACGGGATAAAGAAACATGGCCAGCGTACCGAAGATGACCACGGTTGCCACGGCCACAGCTGTCTGATAGGGTCTGGCCTTGATGGCCGACTCGGCCCCGAGCACGGCCGCCGCACCGCAGATGCCGCTGCCCACAGACGACAGGATGGCAATGTTGCGCTCCATGCCGAGCAGGCGCCCGATGAAGATACCGCCGCAGATGGTGGTGGTAACGATGATAGCATCCACGCAGACGGCCGACAGTCCGACGGCGGTAACGTCCTGGAACGTGAGGCGGAAGCCGTAGAGGATGATGCCGATGCGCAGCACGCGCTTCGAACAGAACACTATTCCGGGCACCCACGTGTCGGGCAAATTGTTGCGGAGACTGTTGGCATACAGCATGCCGAGGATGATGCCGACTATCATCGGGCTAATGGACAGGCTCCTGACAAAGCCCAAATCGCCGATGTAGAACGCGGCACACGAAAACAATACGATCAATAACACACCATGAAGCATGCTGCTACGTTGTTCAGTAAAATTCATATCAAATACTGCTTTTATTCATTATCAAACAATTAATCACTCTTTATCGAACGACAATTCACTCTGTCAGATGACCTCCAGATGGCTCAGAAGTATCTTGAAACCTATGAACACGAGTATGATTCCGCCCAAAAGCTCGGGGCGCAGACGTCGTTCGATGGCACGGCCGAAGCACACACCAAGGGCGTTGCCGGCAATGCCCATAAGGAATGACACCGCCCCGATGACGGCAAGGGGGAAAAGAAGCTGCGAAAGCGTGCCGTAACCGACACACGCAAACGATATGCCGACGGCAAGGGCGTCGATACTTGTGGCTACGGATAGAACCAACTGTGTCTTCAATTTGTCCGGAGAGAAATGTTCTTCTTCGCCTGAATCAAACGATTCCCTTATCATCTTTCCACCGATAAAGGCCAGCAGGCCGAAGGCTATCCAATGGTCTACAGATTCGATATAGGCACTGAAACGGTTTGTGAACAGCCATCCGAGAAACGGCATCAGGGCCTGGAACAGGCCGAAAAGCACACTCATGCGCAGCACTACCGTCCATACATATCTGTGAAGGATGACGCCGCTGACGATGGACACCGTGAAACAGTCCATGGCGAGGGCGAAGGATAGGAAAACAATGTCTAAGGTTTGCATTACCGAATACAAAAAAAATAAGTTGAATCGAATTATCCTCCGATTCACATCGGAGGATAAAACAACACAAACACAAAATAAAACACGGTCTTAAGTTTTGAGACCGGTCTTTTATATCTCATACAATTAAAGGTCGAAATTACTGTATTCCGTCCTTGCGGAGCTTCTCCTGCCACTTCCATGCCGACTTCAACGTGTCTTCAAGACTTGTCTCGGCCTTCCAGCCAAGCACGTTGTTGGCCTTGTCGGGATTGGCCCAAACCTTCTCGATGTCGCCAGCACGGCGCGGTGCGTACGCCCAGTTGAGCTTCACTCCGGTAGCCGTCTCGAAAGCGTCTACTATCTCCTTGGTGCTTACTCCGCGGCCGGTGCCCACGTTGAACACCTCGAGCTTGTCGCTGTCTGTGTCGAGCACGCGCTCCATTGCCTTAACATGAGCCTTTGCAAGGTCCACAACATAGATGTAGTCGCGTATGCATGTGCCGTCGGGAGTGTCGTAGTCGTTGCCGAATATCTTCAGCTGCTCGCGTATTCCGATGGCTGTCTGGGTTACGTAGGGGATGAGGTTCATGGGCACGCCGTTGGGCATCTCGCCGATGATGGCCGACGGATGCGAGCCGATGGGGTTGAAGTAGCGCAGAAGGATGGCCTTGATGGGGGCTCCGCTGTTGATGTCGTCGCGGATAATCTCTTCGTTAACCTGCTTCGTATTGCCGTAAGGACTCTCGGCGGGCTTTATGGGTGCGCTCTCCGTAACGGGCAGATTCTCGGGGTCGGGCTGGCCATATACGGTGCAGCTCGACGAGAAGATGATTCCCTTGACATTGTGCTTGGGCATCAGTTCGAGCAGATTGACCAAGCTGACAATATTGTTGCGATAGTACAGCAGCGGCTTCTCAACGCTCTCTCCCACTGCCTTGCTTGCCGCGAAATGGATTATTCCCTCTATATCGGGGTACTTGGCGAACACCTTGTCCATTGCCGCGAGGTCGCAGCAGTCCACTTGCTCGAAGGCCGGACGCACTCCGGTAATCTTCTCTATACCGTCCACGACATTGGCCTGCGAATTGGACAGGTTGTCAACAATCACGACCTTATAACCGGCATTCTGCAGTTCGACGGTCGTATGAGAACCTATAAAGCCGGTTCCTCCCGTTACTAATATTGTCTGTTTCATTGTTATTGTATTATATTTTTGAATAATTGACATTGCAAAGGTAAATAAAATATATGTAAACCGAGAAAGAATAAAAGGAGTTTTTTTAGAGAAATAACCTATCAATGGGAGTTAAGGAGTTAAAGGGAGTTAAGGAGTTAAGCCGATAGCTGCATAAAGGCTGTTTACGGAACATAAAGTTACAAAACTTTAAGTCGGTATCGGCTTAACTCCTTAACTCCCTTTAACTCCTTAACTCCTTAGCTCACTCTGGCTCACTCCAGCCCGAACACCTGTCTCAAACCGCCGTCAACGCCGGAGAAGCCCATAAATGCGAGACTCAGCAAACCTGCCGACACAAGCACGATGGCCATGCCGCGCATGCCCTTGGGTATGTTGACCATCTCCAGTTGCTCGCGCATTCCGGCAAAGACAGTCATGGCAAGACCGAAGCCGATAGCGGTGGAGAAGGCGTAGACAATGCCTTCAAGCAGGTTGTAATCCTTCTGAATGACAAGAATTGCCACACCGAGCACGGCACAGTTGGTGGTGATGAGCGGCAGGAATATGCCCAAAGCCTGATAAAGGGCGGGCGACACCTTCTTCAAAACAATCTCCACCATCTGCACGAGTGAGGCGATGACGAGAATGAATGTTATCGTCTGAAGATACTGCAAGCCGAAGGCATCGAGCACAAACTTCTGCACCAGATAGGTCACAATGGTGGCAAGTGTAAGCACAAAGGCCACGGCCGCACTCATTCCGAGAGCCGTATCTACCTTCTTCGACACGCCGAGGAACGGACAGATGCCAAGGAACTGTGACAACACAATGTTGTTCACGAATATTGCCGATATAAAAATAAGAATGTATTCCATATTCTATTATGCTTTCTTGAGTTTGTTTACAATGGCCAAAAGGAACCCGAGCGTGATGAATGCACCCGGGGGCAGGATGAACAGAAGGATGTTACACGTTTCCGGCAACAGCACGATGCCGAAGATGGAGCCTGCTCCCAACACTTCGCGGACAATGCCGAGAAGGGTGAGCGAAAGGGTGAATCCGAGACCGATGCCAAGTCCGTCGAAGAGACTTGCCACGGGATTGTTCTTGCAGGCGAAAGCCTCGGCACGGCCAAGAATGATACAGTTGACCACGATAAGGGGTATGAAAAGGCCGAGCGACTTGTTCACTTCTGGCAGATATGCCTTGAGACACATCTGGAGAACCGTAACAAACGACGCGATAACGACAATGAATACCGGTATGCGCACCTTATCCGGGGTGATGCTCTTTATCAGCGAGATGGCTATGTTGGAGCAAATAAGCACGAACATCGTGGCAAGTCCCATCGACATACCGTTCAGGGCAGACGTCGTAGTGGCCAATGTAGGACACATGCCAAGCAGAAGCACGAACGTCGGATTCTCCTTGACGATGCCGTTAAGCAATACTTTTATATAGTTCATATTATATTTCTCTCATTAATGGTTATTCATTCTTTTGTCTCGTTTTCACCGGCTCCGGCGGCCTCGCCGGCGTGACATTTCACCTGCCCCGCCTCTGTATGCCGCTTCGTGGCACCGCTTGCCGCATCAATGTCCTGCTCGGCATAGGCGGCATAAGCCTGATTGACGGCCTTGAGGAAGGCGCGTGTCGTTATGGTGGAGGCTGTTATGGCGTCTACATCGCCACCGTCCTTGTTCACGACAAGGGGCTTCGAGGCATCCATACGGCGGCCAATAATGTTGCCCTTGCCGTCTTTCTGGAACCATTTGTCGGCCTTTGCACCCAGTCCGGGGGTCTCGGCGTGCTGCAGAATGGTGTAGCCGAGCAGGTTGCCCTCACCGTCGAAACCTACGAGTACCTTCAAGTCGCCGCCGAAGCCCATCGTCGTGCTTTCCACGGCCGCACCGAGAAAGTTGCCGTTGGCGTCGCTTGCCTTGTGCACGATGAAGGTATAGTCCTTTCCTCCGATATTCTTTGTAAGCTCGTCGTTGGCCGTCACCGTCAGATTGTCAACGCCCATAACGCTCTTGATACCGTTGGCCAGAGCCTGTTCGTCCTGTTCCTTGATCGGGGCTTCGGTCACATTGTTCACCCATGCAAGCACACCGGCCGACAAAACGGACACGGCAACGAGCACGATGATCATATTGGTAAGTGATGATTCTAACTTTTTCATTTCTTTACTACCTCCCCGAAACGTTTTGGTTTGACATAAGTGTTGATGAGCGGAGTGAATGCATTCATGATAAGAATGGCAAATGACATTCCCTCCGGATAGGCACCCCAGTTGCGGATGACCACCGTGAGCACGCCGATGGACACACCATAGACAAGCTGGCCGCGGCTGTTCATGGGCGAAGTGACATAGTCAGTGGCCATAAAGATGGCACCAAGCATCAGGCCGCCGCTGAAAATGACTGTGAACGGGTCGGCATATACGGGACTGGCAACGTGGAACAGGGCGCTGAGAACAAACACTGTTCCGATGATGCTGACGGGTATGTGCCACGTGATTATCTTCTTCCAGAGCATGAAGGCAAGTCCGATGAGCAGGGCCAGGGCGCAAACCTCGCCGAGACATCCCGCTCCGCCGGCTCCGGCATTGCCGAGAAGAAGCGACAGGGAATCGGGCAACTCACCGAGCAAAGAGGCATCGCCGCTCTTGATGGCGGCCTTCATAACGCTCAATGGGGTGGCTCCGGTGGTGGCGTCGGTATATGAACCGAGCTGTCCGGCAACGGGCCACGACGTCATCTGTGCGGGGAACGACACGAGAAGGAAACAGCGTCCGACAAGAGCGGGGTTGAAAAGGTTCGACCCAAGACCGCCGAACGTCATCTTGCCGATGCCGATGGCAACAAGAGCGCCTATGATAATGATCCATACCGGAAGGTTCGACGGCAGGTTGAAACCAAGCAACAAGCCTGTAAGAATGGCCGAGCCGTCTGCAACTGTGTTCTGTTCTCTCTTCAAAATAAACTTGGTTATGGCCCACTCGAACACCACGCAGGCAACAACACTCGTGGCACACACAATGGCAGAACCCAGTCCGAAGAACCAGAACGAAACGAGAAGAGCCGGAATCAGAGCTATAACGACTCCGTACATATTACGCTCCACACTGTCGGTTCCGTGTGCGTGCGGTGATAATGATACTATTAATTTTCCCATGATTAACTTACTTTTTAGCGTTACGGGCTCTGATGATGCCCATTACAGTACTCTTTCCCAATCTAACGTTGTCGAGTATCGGGCGGTGTGAGGGGCATGTGAACTGGCACGAACCGCACTCTATGCAGGAAACGATGCCTTCGGCCTCCACTTTCTCCCACTTGTGCATGGCCGATGCAGTGGCAAGCAGGAACGGTTCAAGACCCATCGGGCACACGCTTACACACTTGGCGCAACGGATGCAGGGCTGTACCGGCTTGCGCACGGCTTCGTCATCGCTGATGATGGTCACGCTGTTCGTTCCCTTGCACACCGGCACTTCGGTTGTCGTAAGGGCCTTGCCCATCATCGGACCGCCGGCCAACAGCTTGTTGTCTCCCTCGGGCATGCCGCCACAAGCGTCGATAAGGTCCTTCATCGGCGTACCCATACGCACGAGGAAGTTGCCCGGACTGGCCAAACGCTTGCCCGTAACGGTGGTGTAACGCTCGAACAACGGCTTGCGTTTCATCACTGCCTGATATACGGCAAAGGCCGTTCCGACGTTCTGTACTATCGCACCCACATTCACGGGAATTGCGGGCGGGGCCGGAACCTGACGGCGGATGACGGCGTCTACGAGCTGTTTCTCGCCGCCCTGCGGATAGCGTTGCTTCAAGGGAACCACCTCAATGCGCGGGTCGTTGGCCGTTTTCTGCGCCAGCAACTCTATCGCCTGGGGCTTGTTTGTCTCTATTCCGATGTAGCCTTTGTCCACTTTGGCTGCCTTCATGAGCAGTTCAAGACCCACAAGAATCTCGTCTGCATGCTCCATCATCAGGCGATAGTCGGACGTTATGTACGGTTCGCACTCCACGGCATTGATGATTACGCACTCTGCCTTGGCCGTAGGGGGCGGGCAAAGCTTGATGAACGTGGGGAATCCTGCGCCACCCATACCGGTAACGCCGGCCACCTTGATGCGCTCCACTATCTCTTCGGGTGTCAGTTCCGGATGAGAAGCCAATGTCTCAAGCGTCTCGGAACGGTCGATACTCTCCTCCCACTCGTCACCTTCCACATTGATTATTATTGCAGGCACACGGTATCCGGTAGCGTCGATGGCCGTATCAATCTTGAATACGGTTCCCGACACCGACGAATAAATGGGAGCCGACACGAAACCTCCGGCCTCGGCAATGAGAGTTCCCACCTTTACCTTGTCACCTTTCTTAACGACCGGCTTTGTAGGTGCGCCTATATGCTGCGACAACGGGAACACTGCCTGCTTGGGCAGAGCGGCCACACGTGTGGCAATCTCGGCCGTTATCTTGTTCTCCTCGGGGTGTATACCACCTATTCTGAATGTTCTTATATCCATAAACTTATGCCTCCGTCTTTTCAGATTCTACATTTGCGGCACCGCCTTCGTTGGTTTCCGCGGCCGCCGGTTCCGCTTTCGGCGCCGTAGGGGCTGCTTCCGCCGGCGCAGGTTTGGGTTTCGGCGCAGGGAAATTCACGGCCACGATAGCGTGTGTGGGACAAACCTTCTCACATTTGCGGCACAAGCGGCACTTGTCGGGGTCGATATAAGACAGATTGTTCGTTACGGTGATGGCACCAAACGGACATTCCTTCTCGCACTTACCGCAGCCGATGCAGGACACCTTACAAGCCTTCATGGCCACAGGCCCCTTGTCCTTGTTCACGCAACTCACGTAAACGCGGCGGCCTTTGGGCCCCTTCTTGCGCAACTCGATAATCTTTCGCGGGCAAGCCTTAACGCAGGCACCGCACGAAGTGCACTTCTCCTCGTCCACCTCGGGCAGTCCCGTCTCTTCGTTGATGGTGATGGCACCAAACTGGCAGGCCTTCACACAATCGCCGCAACCAAGGCATCCGAAACCGCAAGCCGTCTCGCCGGCACCGCATGCGTGCATTGCCGCACAGGTGCGCAGTCCAGAATATTCTGCAATCTTCGGACGGTGCTCACACGTTCCGTTACATCTTACCACGGCAACCATCGGTTCTGAATTTGCCATAGCCATGCCAAGCAAATCAGCAACCCTGCCCATCACTTCCTGACCGCCCACCGGACAGAACAGTCCGTCGAGCGAACCGGCATCCGCACCCTTAACGAGTGCATCGGCCAAACCGCTGCATCCGGGGAAGCCACAGCCGCCACAGTTGGCCTGCGGCAGCAGTGCCGCCACATCGGCGATACGCGGATCTTCCTTCACAGCAAACTTCTTGGAACAGACATACAGCACAACGGCCGCCACAAGTCCTATCGCTCCAAGTACAAGCACTGCGACAAAAATGAAACTCATAATACTTTATTTGTTTTAGTTATACTTTGTTTTTATTCTTCTTCCCTTGCCAAGGCGAGGCTTCCCCGCTGCAATCATTGCACGGAAGGCGCACTTCAATTACACGACATGCGCTCATCCTTTGCACGGCAGCCGCGCTCCAGGCCGGCGTTACCGGCCACGTCACTCTATTGAGAAGGCCATACGCACACGCAGTCTCTCACGGAACGCCCATACTATTATATAATAAGGTACAAGCGAAAGCAGACCACACAAACCCGCAACAGCCTCATCCGAAGTCATGAACCATGCAACGAATATTACAGCGACAAGCACTATGAAAGGCAAACCGAAACCAATCAAAAGGGCAGATGCGGCCACACTCGCCGAAGCAGTTACCGTAACGTTGTCTCCAACCTTAAGCCCCGTCTTGTCGGATATACCGTACACGTCGACAATCTTCTCCTTGCTTTCAGACGAATTGCAGTGTCCGGCAATCTTACATTGGGCGCATGCCGATATCTGAAGTATGCGAACCCTGACGCAATCCCCATCCACCGACTCGATCACCCCCGCGTGTTTTATTCTGTTACTCATGTCTTCATTCATATTTTCAGGCCCACGACATTCCGCCAAACCCCAAAGCCGGCATTTTGCAATCCCGACTTTACAATGCAAAGATAATACTATCTTCTGAATAATCAATAACAGAATACAAATTATTTTCAAAAACATTCGTAATCGTTTGCGGCTATTCAATAATTTTTATACTTTTGTATCAGAATGACGTCGCTTGTAAAAGCACGGTCCATACTTAAAATATAAATGTTATGAAAGCGACAGAACAAACTCTGCATCAAATCGAAAGAGCCATCGGCAAGGTGGCAGACAAGTTTCCTCCGACGGTCGACGCCATGTTGCTCACAGACATTCACATACGTGTCAATCAGGATACGGGTGAGTTTGTGGCCTTCGACGATGACGAGAAAGAGATTACCCGATCCGTCATCGAGCAGTGGATTGGCAACACAGATGACGATTTTCACAATTCCATCGTGTCCGTCATAAGGAAGTGTATCGAGAAACACAAGGCCTCGATCGACAGCATGTCCATCCTCAAGCCCTACTCCTTCGTTCTTGAAAACGAAGACAAGGAACCCGTTTCGGAGCTTTACGTGGTGGATGACGATACGGTGATAATAGATCCGGAGCTGATGGCGGGACTTGACAGCGAGCTTGACGAGTTTCTGAAAAAGCTGCTCGGCGAATGACACACCGCCATCAGAACACATGTTTTGACAGCGCGATGCCGTGTCAAAATGCGGTTCATGCATGATAGTTGCATTGTCACCGCATTTTGACACAGCAGGCGTGCGCCGCCTGAAGACTAAAGCTTCAACTTCTTTTTCACGCCCTTACTCTCGTTGTGCAGACGGTCAAGCGCCGTCACGACATACGTATAAGACGTCCGTCCACCGTCGTACGGCAGCTTGTAGAACGTGTTTCCCGTTATGGTTACTATCTTCGAGGCGTCGTTTATATTCACCTTCTCACCCGGAGCAAACCTGTAGACGACATACTGGCGGGCTTCGTTCTGCCATCCCCGGCCTTTGGGAGCCGTCCAGAACAAAACATAACCGTCTGCCGTCCACACCGGTTTGAGCTTGCGCACCTTCTTCGGAGCCTTGTGGTCGATGAAGGGCATGAGCGGCTGCAGGGCCGGATAACGCCAGTAAGTGTTGCGAAGCATGGTTCCGTAGTTGCCGATATTGTCTACCGCAGCCTTTGCATACCACAGCACGGTGCCGTCGATGTTTGGCAACTGCCTGTGCAACGCCATCTTGGCCGGCATCTGATGACTTGCCGGATTCTGCAAGTCACGGGCCTTCACCGTGCGCTCCACATCCTCACCTATATAAAGCGGGCGTCCCGAAGCATGACGGCTCCACCACTCTATCAGCGTCTTGTAGTCGGCCGAAGCATGTCCTATCTCCCAATACAGCTGCGGCACGCAGTAGTCTATCCATCCGTTGTTCACCCACATCAGCACATCGGCATAAAGGTCGTCATAGTTCTGCAGCCCGCGGGTGGCGCTGCCGTTGGGGTCGTTGGCCTTGTTGCGGTATATTCCGAACGGAGAAACGCCGAACTTCACCCACGGCTTGACTGCCGTAATGGTGTCGTGGAGCTGCTTAACGAACAGATTAACGTTGTAACGGCGCCAGTCGCCGATGTTGCCTATGCCGTTTGAGCTTCTGCGATACAGCTCCCCGTCGGGTATTGTCTCGCCGGCAGCAGGATAAGGATAGAAATAATCGTCCATGTGCAGGCCGTCGACATCGTAGCGGCGCACTATGTCGGCCACCACACGGCAGATGTATTCGCGGTTGGCGTCAAGCCCGGGATTCATTATAAACTGCCCGTCGTAACTGAAAACGCGCTCCGGATGCTTCACGGCCACGTGGCCGGCGGCAAGCCCCGTCGTACCCTTTGTCTTGGCACGGTAAGGGTTTATCCATGCGTGCAGCTCCATTCCGCGGCGGTGGCACTCGTCCACCATCCACTGCAACGGGTCCCAATAAGGCTGGGGCGCACGTCCCTGCACCCCCGTGAGGAAGCGGCTCCACGGCTCATATGGGCTCTCGTAAAGGGCATCGCACTCCGGACGCACCTGAAAGAAGATGGCGTTGGCCCCGTCTTTCTGCAGTTCGTCAAGCTGATACGACAGAGTCTTCTGCATGTCGTCACGCTGCATGCCCTGAAACTGCCCGTTGACGCACTGTATCCATGCGCCCCGAAACTCTCTCTTTTGCTGGGCCGTGACTGCCGACACGGCCATAATCATCATCAGAACAGATAGATATACTCTTTTCATTAGTCTAAATATTTATATATATCTTCAGTCCAATCAGCCCCGTTATCCGGTCTGAAAGTGCGTATTCCGAAGCGTTCCGCAGCCTCTACATTGCGCTGTCCGTCATCAAGAAACAGGGTTTCAGCCGGGTTGATGCGCTCCCCGTCAAGCACATGACGGAAGAAACGCACGTCGGGTTTCATCGCTTCAATCCGGTAACTCATGTATGTAGCGTCGAAATAGTCGGCCAGCGAGTTTCCCTCACCGTCAAACTCGCCGCTCATGGCCCAGTGCATCATATACGGATTGGTGTTTGACACAAGCACGAGACGGTAGCCTTCGGCACGCAGCTTGCGCAGAACGGTGAGATTGCGGCGCGGCAATTCGCCCACATAACCCTTCCAGGCATAGAGGCACAGGTCGAATGTCACCTCGTGTCCAATGATGGAACCCAGTTCGGTACGGAACTGTTCGGCGTCAATCTTCCCCACTTCCAAATCGCCGAAAATGCCCGACTGCGTGTAAGGGTCGAGCCGCCGGTCGGCATCTTCAAGCCCTATCTCCCTGAAACGCCTCACTGCCTGAGGCTGGTCGAGGGTGATAATCACACCCCCAAAATCAAAAAGTATGTTCTTTATCATGTCTAAAATCAATGTTCTACCATAAATCCGCTTTGTTCTTCCTTGCCTCGTCAAGCGACACCAAAGGCTTCCGCCCGCTGTCGTATTCGTCGCGCAGACGCGCATACCTGCCGCGAAGTTCGCGTTCCAGCACGCCTTTCGCGGTGTTGTCAAGCAGCCGCGCCGCCACGAGAGCGTTCTGCGAGGCATCCTTCACCCACACCACAGGCCCGCCGTACACCGGAGCTATCTTCAGGGCCACGTGCATCTCGCTCGTCGTGGCACCACCTATCATGATTGGAATGTCAAGTCCGGCACGCGCCAACTCGCCGGCCACGTTCACCATCTCCTCGAGACTCGGGGTGATAAGGCCGCTCAGACCGATGATGTCGACGTACTCTTCACGTGCCTTTCGCACTATCTGCTCCGCCGGCACCATCACCCCCATGTCGATGACCTCGTAATTGTTGCATGCCATTACCACGCCTACAATGTTCTTGCCTATGTCGTGCACGTCACCCTTCACCGTTGCCAGCAGCACCTTGCCCGCCTTTGCGCAGCCCGATGTGCGGCCGGCCTCGATATGGGGGCGCAGTATGGCCACCGCCTGCTTCATCGTACGGGCCGTCTTGACCACCTGCGGCAGAAACATCTTTCCCTCACCGAAGAGCCTGCCGACGGTGTTCATGCCGGCCATCAGCGGTCCGGAGATGATATCGACGGCACGCGGGAAGGCCCCGAGAGCCTCGGCCAAATCTTCCTCCAGATGGTCGGCAACACCCTTGACGAGTGCTTCCGCCAACCGCTCCGCCACCGTTCCGCTGCGCCACTGCTCCCTGCCGGCAGACACAGCGTCGCCGGCCGGCGCTCCTGCCGCACCGCCCTTGGCGGCCTCCTGCACCTCCTTTATCCTTGCGGCCAGCTCCACCAGACGCTCCGAAGCGTCGGGACGGCGGTTCAGAACCACATCCTCTATCACCTCAAGCTCCGCCTGCGGAATGTCGGCATAAGCCACTTTTGCCGCCGGATTGACTATGCCGAAGTCCATGCCCTGCTGTATGGCATGGTAAAGGAATACGGCGTGCATGGCCTCGCGTATGTAATTGTTGCCGCGGAAAGAGAACGAGAGGTTGCTCACCCCGCCGCTGACGTGTGCTCCGGGCAGGTTGCGGCGAATCCATCCGGCGGCACGTATGAAGTCGACCGCATAGGCATCGTGCTCCCGCATGCCCGTGGCCACGGCCAGAACATTGGGGTCGAAGATGATGTCGAGCGGGTTCATGCCCACCCGTTCCGTAAGTATACGGTATGCACGGGCGGCAATCTCGATGCGCCGTTCGTAGCTTGTGGCCTGCCCCTGCTCGTCGAAACACATCACGACAACGGCGGCACCGTAGCGCATGGCGTCGCGCGCACGGCTCACGAACACCTCCTCGCCCTCCTTCAGCGATATAGAATTTACAATGCACTTGCCCTGCACGCACTTCAGTCCGGCCGTTATCACGCTCCAGTCAGACGAGTCTATCATCACCGGCACGCGCGCAATGTCGGGCTCTGCGGCTATCATGTTGAGGAAAGTGCGCATGTCGGCCTCTGCGTCAAGCAGCCCGTCGTCCATGTTGATGTCTATCACCAGGGCGCCGTCGGCCACCTGCTTGCGGGCTATGCCCACGGCTTCGTCATACTTCCGCTCCTTTATCAGACGCAGAAACTTGCGCGAACCGGCCACATTGCAGCGCTCGCCCACATTGACAAAGCGCACGTCGGGCGTCACGTCGAGCATGTCGAGGCCGCTGAGCCACATGGTCTGCGGGCGCGGGGCGGGACGGCGGGGCGTACGTCCCTGCACCAGCGGCACGTAACGCTCTATAAACTTCTCCGTGGTACCACAGCATCCGCCGACGATGTTCACCAGTCCCTCATCGATAAACTCGGCTATCTGCGGCGCCATCGTGTCGGGTGTCTCGTCGTAAAGTCCGAGACTGTTGGGCAGTCCGGCATTGGGATATGCGCTAATATAATAAGGTGCGCGCCGGGCAAGCTCCTTCAGGTAAGGCTTCATCTGCCTTGCGCCGAACGAGCAGTTGAGTCCTACAGAGAATATGGGATAGGTGCTCACGCTTGCCAGAAAGGCTTCGAGGGTCTGTCCGCTCAGCGTACGGCCGGCCAAATCGCTCACGGTGACCGACAGCATGACGGGAACCGCGCGGCAGCGGCGGTCCATGGCCTCTGCGGCAGCGGCTATGGCTGCCTTCGCGTTGAGCGTGTCGAAGATGGTTTCGATGAGCAATGCGTCCACCCCACCCTCCATCAGGGCGTCCGTCTGCTCGAGATATGCACTGTAAAGCTCGTCGTATGTCAGTGCGCGGGCGGCCGGGTCGCCCACGTCGGGGCTCATCGAGCAGGTCTTGTTTGTGGGTCCCACCGAACCGGCCACAAAGCGCGGCCGCTCCGCCGTGGAGTATTCGTCGGCCGCACGGCGGGCTATCCGCGCGCCCTCCAGGGCCATTTCGCGGCTGTATTCCGCGATGTGATAGTCCGACTGTGATATTCGCTGGCTGTTGAATGTGTTGGTTGTCACTATATCCGCGCCCGCGGCGAGATACTTGCGGTGTATGTCTGCTATGACATCGGGGCGCGTGATGTTGAGCACATCGTTGTTTCCCTTCATCATTCCCGCCACACCGCCGAAGCGGCCGCCGCGGAAGTCGGCTTCCGTCAGCCCGTAACGCTGTATCATCGTACCCATTGCTCCGTCGAGAACAAGGATGCGATTCTTTATTATATCATCAAGTCTGTCCATCGGCCGTTTCAATAATGCTTCATCGCACGGTCCATCTCGCGCCGGTCTTCCTTCTCCTTCAGCGTCTGGCGCTTGTCAAAGTCCTTCTTTCCCTTGCACAGGGCGATGTCCATTTTGGCCCGTCCGTTCTGGTCGATGAACACGAGCAGCGGCACAATGGTGTAGCCGGTCTGCTTCGTTGCGCTCTCCAGCTTCTGTATTTCCCTGCGGTTGAGCAGCAGCTTGCGGTCGCGCTTGAGTTCGTGATTGTTGTATGAGCCGTAGAAATAGGGGCTTATGTTCATCCCCTTAACCCATATCTCGCCGTTGTGTATGAAACAGAATGTGTCGACAAGGCTGGCCTTTCCCAGTCTTATCGACTTTATCTCGGTGCCTGTAAGCACTATCCCCGCCGTGTATGTCTCGATGAAGAAATACTCGAACGACGCCTTCCTGTTGCGTATGTTTACAGGACTTTTCTTCCTTATCAGTTCCTCTTCCTTGTTCATTGCCTATTGTTCTATCTTTGCAAACCTGTCGATGTGGTCGTCGACATAGCATGCTATCTGAGCCGTATACTCCTCCTCGTTCTCCACAAACCGGTCGTCCATGTCGTCAAACTCGGGGAAACGCTCAAACATTCCCATGAATTCCTCGTCGGAGCAGTCGCACTCTATCTCCGCACGATACTTGTTATATAATGTGTGCGCCTCGTAAATGAGCTTCGAGAGTTCCCTCATGCCCCACTGGCGCAGTGCCTTCGCAAACGGGTTGAGGAAGATAAAGCCGCCGTAGCCGTTGTGTATCAGCTGTACGAACCCGCCGTCCATCACCTCCTCATGCAGTATGCTGTAGGCCAGAAGCGTAATCTGGTCGGCGTTAAGCTCTGCCATTGTCTCCGCCGTAAGCTCGCCGCCCACAGCCGCATATATGCTGTCTGTGAACACTTTAAGGAAAGCGTCCATACCCTCTTCCGCCGCACGGCGCAGGTCAGTGTCTTTTATTGTCACTTCTTTCATATTCTTCCGTTATGTCTGATGACATTCATTCTTATTGCAAAAGTACAATAAAAACACGAGATTACACACCGGCGAGATAAAGAAAATGATTTTTTCTTCTGATGGGATGCATGAACTTGAAGTTTATTATGGGGACGCCCCACAGAGTTTGGCATGCGAAATCGAAGCAAAGCAATATCGCTTTTTGCATGAAGCCTTCAATAATCGAAGCAAAGCGAGACAGATTTTTGCATGAAACA